>JBAYNC010000087.1:0-4677 GCA_041679025.1 Patescibacteria group bacterium | reverse complement strand
CGCATCTGACCTTTTTCCATTTCCGCATCACTAATCTCGAGGTAACGTAAAATTTGTTGGTATTTCTGACAGAATTTTTTGGCCATGAGAGCGTCTTTAATTACTGGTTCGGTAACCATTTCAATCAGCGGGGTACCGGATCGATTATAGTCAATCAAGGTATAGTCTTCTTTCTCGGGGTGAGTCAACTTGCCGGTGTCTTCTTCGAGATGAAGTCTGGTGATTTCAATTTTTTCTTCATCCACTTCTAGCTTAGCGTTATAGACTAGAGGTAAATCATATTGAGAGATTTGATAGCCCTTTGGTAGGTCGGGATAGAAATAGTTCTTACGATCGAATTTTGAGATTTGGTTAATTGAACCATCTAGGGCTAGGCCTAATCGAAGAATCATGATCACCGCTTCTTGGTTTAGAGCGGGTAATGTTCCGGGATGGCCCAGGCAAATAGGGCAAATGGCCTTATTGGGCTCTTTGCTTAGGGGGTTATTATGACAGCGACAGAACATTTTGCTGGCTGTTTTTAGTTCGGCATGAATTTCCAGGCCAATGATAATATCATATTTCATGTTCTTATTTTATCAAAAACAGGGTTTAAAAGCAATCAAAAAGACCACTGAGGTTCAATGGTCTTTGCTTCTTATCGTTTAATGACTTTTAGAGCCGCTTCTAGTATTTTTTCGTGAATTTCTTCCAGGCTCATAATATTTCCATTTCTCATACATTCGATCATTTCAAAGTCGTCAAAGGTCTGAGCAATCTCGGTATAGACATCTACGGCATTCTTGAGGTGGTTAATATCGGCTTCATGGATGTCACGTTTTTCACCACCGACATAATCACGATGGCCTTTCTTGTCAACTAATTTCTGTCCCATTTCAGCGTTGACATGGAGAATCAAATTTATGCTAGGGCGGGGGATACAAAAGATATCATATTCTAATTCATGTAGCCATTTAAAGTAAATCTGACGTTCAATATCATTCTTTATCTTTCCGCCCTGATGAGCCATATTAGAGGCTACATAGCGGTTAGACAAAACAATTTTTCCTTCTTTTAGCCATTCTCTAATTTTGAAGCTAGCATCATAGCGATCAATGGCATAAAAAATTGACGCTCCGTATGGTCCAACTTCATCGGCAGTGCCGTAGCGACCAGTGAGATATTCCTCTACCATCCCGGCTGATTTCTGACCATATTGGGGAAAATCCACAATTTCTATTTGGTAATCTAATGTTTTTAATTTTTCGGCTAAAATTTTTAATTGGGTGGCTTTCCCCGATCCGTCACCGCCATCGATGACGATTAATTTGCCGTGTGGTTTTTGCATAGGGTAAATGTTATTTATAATTATCGATTATCCCCATTGCCGCCTAAGACATTTCTTTCTTGGCGGGATAATAATTTAGTTAAATTGTTTTGGGCAATTTCGTCTAAAGATAAATTTAATTCAGTGGCAATTTGAGCTAGATACCATAAAACATCACCAAGCTCTTTTCCGATTTCCTTCTGATCTTCGACATCAATTTGACTATCTTTATCGCGCAGTATCTTTTTAACTTTGTTGGCTATCTCCCCGGCTTCTCCAGCCAGACCTAAGGTTGGATAAACAAAATTTTGTCCAACATTGGGATAGATAGCAGTTTTTTTTGATTCTTGTTGGTAGTCAGAGAGAGTCATGGTAATTATTTTTGATGTTTTTTAATATTAGCAATGATTTCGTCAACTTCTTTGTTTAAATCAGTCAAAGTTCCTTCGTTGACTATTTCATAATCAGCCGTAGCCATTACTTCTGGAATTTGAATTTCAGTCTCTTGTTGTTGGTCCTTTAAGAAATCGGCAAAGGTTTTTTTGTCGTCACCGGCATTCTCGTTGCGTGAAACAACTCTTTCGTGGCGCAGTTTTTCATTAGCTACAATTCTAATTAAGTAAAATCCGGGGACTGTTTTTAAAAATTTGATATCGGCTAGACGACGAATTCCGTCAATAACGATAAAAGGTTTATTGTCATTCTTGATGTCTTCGGCCATAGCATTAGCTAAAAGATCATCGCCAAAGTTGTGACGCAATATAGTAGATATATTCATTAAGTTCTCTCTGGTTAATTCAAGGTGCAGGCGCTTTAATAGGTCGCGTAAAATGGTGGAGAAGCGATAATCACTGGCCCCATATGTTTCCATCAAATGTTTTTTGATCACCCCTTTACCACAGGCGATTTGCCCGGTTAGACCGATAACTATTCCATTATTCATAATTTTATATAAATTTATTTTTTAATAATGTCTTGCAGGCCACGACGAATATCCCAGTCATCAGCTCCTCGATCACAATGTAGTAATAATTTAGGGAAAGCTTCTTGCAGGGCAGTTTGCATCTGATGAGCAATTTTTCTAAGTGTAGGATGAACAGTCTTATTAGACCTTAACTCAACGGTATAGACTGTGGCTGGCAAGCCATAGGTAACTCGACAGGGAACATTAAATCCCATGGCGATGTAATATTGTTTGGTCTCTGGAATAGTTTCTAATTGTTCTAGGGCAGTAATTTGTTCAGCAATTAATTGCTTAGCTTTTTCTTGCAATTCAACTGGTAATTGCTCTAAGTACCAAGAATTGAAGCCTAGTTTTGTTGTCAAAAGTGGCATTCGACAAACTCCATTACGATGTCTTTGAACATCACGGAAGGAGCCAAAATCTAGAATAAAATCATAGGTAATTTGGCCTAATTCGCCTAAGAATGTCGGTAAATTAGTTTTTATCGGGCGATTAACAAATAAGTCAGTATAATTCTCTAATTCCTCGTTTTTGATATTGGTTGTCATTTTAAATGCAGTCGTGGTCTCTGGTTGGAAATAATTATGTTTAGAAACAGTATAGCCTCGATAGGTTTCTTGTTCTTCATAAAGAGGGTGGCTAAAACTATGAGCATATTTTTCTCGTAGTTTTTCTAATATTCCATTAGCAATATCTCGGACCTCAGCCAATGGGTGGTGTCTTAATAACGATAATTTGTCCCAGGCTTGACGTAGATTGGTGTGCCAGCTTAATTGGGTGGTGATACCGGCCGGTAAGAATCCGCGCAGAATATCAAAGGCTCGAGCTTTGATTGCTTTTTCGTAAACAGCTTCGTCTTCGTCATCTTGTTTGGGATATTTTTGTTTGATAAAGTTTTGAACTGGTTCTTGATTGTCAATATAAAAAGCCATCCATTTATCATGAATAGCTTTAGACTCTGGAATTTCTAAAGGATCGATAATCGCTTGTTTGCCCATGTCGATATAGCGAGTAGAGGTTTCTTGGCCAGAATATAATTGATTATCCTGGATAGCTTTGTCGGCTAAAATACTTAGTTGTTCAATAAAAATAGTGGTTGAACCACAATCGGCAATACTCATGTGGCCGTAGCCCACATAAAATGTTTCCATGAATTTGCCAGAGCCATTTTGTTTTACTTTTTCTACGTGTTCAACAACACTCTTGGGGCTCCGGGAATAAAGGGCCTGCATCATTGCGGTGTCCTCAGGACCGAACTCATCATACACAAAAATTTTAGCCATAGATATAAAATTAATAAATTATATTTTTTTATTTCATGTCAGCATAGGTCTCCATCGCGTCATTAAGGAGAATAAATTCAACACCAGCCTCTTTAAATATCTCTTTGCTTCTGTTTCCGGCATGGTAGTCTTGACTACAAACGACACGTTTAATTCCAGAGTTAATAATCATTTTAGCGCAGGTGTAACAAGGGGTCATCTTACAATACAGAGTAGATCCATCCAGGGCAATGCCAAATTTGGCGGCCTGACAAATAGCATTTTGCTCAGCGTGTGTTGTTCGAATGCAATGTCGGCTTTGTTCTCCGTCTTCATGGGTCACGGTGTGCATTTCATGTCCAACTTCATCGCAATGAGTTAGCCCTGAAGGAGCTCCAACATAACCGGTGGATATTAATCGCTTGTCTTTGGCTATTGCACAACCGGATCGTCCACGGTCACAAGTCCCGCGACTACCAATCATTGAGGCAATTTGGATAAAATATTCATCCCAAGAGGGACGTTTGTATGATTTGTCTTCGCTCATAATTTTATTGGATAATTTAATTAAGGCGCAACCTCATTTTAACAGAATAGATATCGCTAGGCAATATTGACAAGATGGCTATTATCGTTTAAAAAAATTGATTTTTACTAATAAAAAAAGAGTTTTTTTAAAAACCCTTTTTTATCTTTTTGATTAGGCTTGGAGTTCCGAACTCTATTCCCATAGAGATCAGTCTCCAAACTAGAAATATCGTTTCTGTTCCTGTTTTAGCTAAAAAGATAAGTATCTTTTTTAGCCATTTATTTCTGTCAAAAAAATCTATTCCCCAGATCGTGCTGGACTTTAATTCTTTGACAGCTTTTGGAGCCTTTTTTTTGCTGTTGGCAAGAAACATCAGAACGATGACCGCCAGTGCCAATCCTAGAGCTATTTCCATTTTTACTATTTTTTTAAGGTTATTAAAAGGACGAACTATAGTTATATAATAGCATTTTTATCTATTTTTGTCAAGTTATTCGCAATAGTTCAGCACCTTGGAAACACCTAGCTAAAAAAGTGGTATAATTAGGGGTTAATATTCAAACATATGGCATATACAACAAACCCCAAGATTCCCCGTCTCCGAATGGAGGCGGTT
>JBAYNC010000086.1:0-4713 GCA_041679025.1 Patescibacteria group bacterium | reverse complement strand
TATCAAAAGCTAGTGACATTTCCACTGCCTTAAAAAATATCTATCCCCAACTTCAATTTGAAGTCTGGGACATTGACCGCACAGACAAGAACTGGAAAGCCAAACCAACTAATGCCAAAATAATGTTTGTGACCTTGGGCGCCCCATATCAAGAAAAATTTATTTTTCATCATATGGCCCAGATGCCAACAATCAAAGTAGCACTAGGCGTTGGTGGTTCATTTGACTTTCTTACCGGAAAAATTAAACGGGCGCCAAAAATAATGAGACGTCTGGGAATAGAATGGCTTTACCGAATATTTAGCCAACCGATTAATCGTCAGAAAAGATTAAAGAGAATTTATCGAGCGACATTTATTTTTGTATTAAAGATAATTAACTGGCGCTTTATTCTGCCATTCAAATACCGCCCTAACGTCGCTTGCTTATTGTACCGAATCAAAAATAACGAAACCCAAATTTTACTGGTAGAGAGAACCGATGAACCTGGTCACTGGCAAATACCTCAAGGGGGAATAGACGGACTAGATTTAAAGGGAGCAGCTATTAAAGAGCTCAGTGAAGAATTAAATAATAATAAATTTACCATTCAGGCTATTTTCAAGAATCTATACCGTTACAAGAACAATCACATTTATAATCATTGTGCTAAGCACACTGGATATAAAGGCCAGAAACAAAGCCTAGCGATTGCTGAATTTAACGGTGAAGAGGCTGACATTAAAATTAATTTTTGGGAACATCTAAATTATAAATGGGTCCCAAGCGACGAATTGATAACCGCGTCCCACCCACTGCGAAAAACTGGCTATCAAATTTATTTAGAAAAATTTAAAGAAATTATTTAAAACATATGAACAATATTAGATTACGTTTTGCCCCATCACCAACCGGCTTTTTACATGTCGGTAATTTGCGAACGGCTCTTTTTGGTTACTTATTAGCCAAGAGTCTTACAGGTCAATTCATCTTAAGAATTGAGGATACTGACCAAAAAAGAGAAGTGACTGATGCCGCAGAAAAACTATTGAGTATCCTAGCTTGGGTTGGAATTAATTTTGATGAAGGCCCACATATCGGCGGACCGTTTGCCCCTTATACTCAAACTGAAAGAGTTGATATCTACAAACAATATGTACAAGAACTTCTAGACAAGAAAATGGCCTATCATTGTTTCTGTACTTCAGAGAGATTAGAAGAAATGAGAAACCAACAGATTGCCGATAAATTAGCTCCACGCTATGACCGCCATTGTCGAGATTTATCTAAAGAAGAAGTCGAACAAAAAATTAAGGCTGGTGAAAAATATGTCATCCGCCAAAAAATGCCTTTAGACGGGGAAGTAGTGGTCTATGATGAGCTAAGGGGAGAAATTAAATTTCAAGCTAATGATTTAGAAGATCATGTTCTAATAAAATCTGACGGAATACCAACCTATCACTTCGCTGCTATTGTTGATGACCATCTCATGGAGATTACTCACGTCACCAGAGGAGATGAGTGGCTGCCATCACTGCCAAAAAATATTTTATTATACCAAGCCTTTGGCTGGAATCCACCAAAATATATTCATCTCCCATTGATTTTAAACAAAACCGGCGGAAAGCTCAGCAAGCGCCAAGGCGATGTTTTTGTAGAAGACTACAAAACTAAGGGCTATTTACCGGAAGCTATTATTAACTTCTGTGTCTTACTTGGTTGGCATAGTAAAGATGACAAAGAAATATACACTCTCTCAGAATTAACTAAAGTCTTTGACATTAAAGGACTCGGCTCTTCACCGGCAGTCTTTGACTTAGAGAAACTAGATTTCTTTAACGGCTATTATATCAGACAAAAATCACTAACTGAATTAGCCAATCTTTGTCGCCCTTACTTAATAGACACCCCCGTTGATCAAGCTGACTTAGAAAAAATAGTTGGGTTGGCGCAAGATCGAATGAAAAAATTATCTGATATTGTCGAATTAACTGAATTTATCTTTACCAAAGAATTAGACTATGACAAAGATCTTTTAATCTGGAAGAGTCTAACTCTAGAAGATATCAAAAATAATCTCCAAGAGGTTAAAGAAATATTAGAAAAAATTGATATTACCAATTGGAACAAAGAATATTTAGAAAGTCATCTAATAGAGTATATAAAATCCCACGACAAAAAAATTGGTGATTATCTTTGGCCACTGAGAGTCGCTCTAACCGGCCTTAAAAATAGTCCTGGACCATTTGAAGTAGCTGATGCCTTAAAGAAACCAGAGAGCCTCAAGCGAGTTGATGATGCTATTAATAGAATATAATTAGAAATATATTTTACAAATTATAAAAAATATGTTATCATAACAAGATGAAAAAGATTATTAAAATATCCATCCTCCTAATCATCCTCAGCCTGTCATTCAACCGGCCTAATTTTGCTTTCTCCGGTTATGAAGAAGAGATTAATCAGGAAATAAAAAATCTCAACAATAAAATATCTGGCAGTAAAAAGAAAATTGAAGATATTCAAAATCAACAACAAGAATATAATGAACTGATAGCTCAAAAAAGAAATGAACAGGGAAGTCTCAGCAATGAACTAGAAATTATTAACGCTCAAGCTGCTAAGGCTCAACTTGAAATTGAGGCCAGTGAATTAGAGATTGATAAAACTAATTTAGAGATTAAAAAAACTACTTTAGATATTCAAGACAAGGATGATCAAATTAATAAAGAGAAGGAACATATCGCTACCATGCTCCGCTTAATGTACAAACAGGACCAAGTTTCTACTTTAGAAATATTACTACTGAATAATTCCTTGGCGGAGTTTGTTAATCAATTACAATATTTAGAAAATACTAACGAAGAAGTGGCCGACAGCATCGCCGGATTAAAAGACATTAAAAGTAAGCTGGAAGAGAATCAAAGGATATTAGCTGCCAAAGAAGAAGAGCTAACTAACTTGAAAAAAAATCTGGAAGAAGAAAAATTAGTTTTTACCCAACAACAAGAAGATAAGAATTTTCTCCTTGAAGAAACAAAACAATCAGAAAAGAAATACCAATATTTGTTAGCAGCTGCTAAAAAAGAACAGGAAAGAACTTCAGCTGAAATCTACAACCTAGAAAAGAGTGTTCGAGAAAAATTAGAGAAACTAAAAGATAATCCAGAACTTAATTACACTGGACTAGTTTGGCCGACCGGGAAGAGTTATATCACAGCCACCTTTCACGATCCTGAGTATCCTTTCCGTCGCTCTCTCGGAGAACATTCCGGTATAGATATTAGGGCCACACAAGGAACAACTATTAAAGCCGCGGCCAACGGTTATGTCGCTCGAGTTAAATTTGATGGCAGTAAGAACTATGCCTATATCATGATTATCCATGGAGATGGCCTCTCAACCGTCTATGGTCATGTTTCCGGGGTTAATGTGAAAGCTGATGACTATGTGGTCCAAGGACAAGTAATCGGTCGAACCGGAGGATTACCGGGGTCTCCGGGATCAGGACCATTCTGTACTGGAGCTCACCTTCATTTAGAAGTCAGAAAGAATGGTATCCCAGTTAATCCGTTAGAATATTTACCATAAAAGATAAATTGAAGAGAGATGAAAAAAGAAGTGCTTCGTAGCACTTCTTTTATTTTACAAACGATTACCGATGATCATGAACCTTCTTATGAACATCACGCAATTGTTTATTGGTAACATGAGTATAGATTTGAGTGGTGGCAATATTTTTATGTCCTAAAAACTCCTGAACCAAACGAAGATCAACTCCATGAGACAAGAGATCAGTAGCAAAGGAATGTCTCAAAGTATGAGGGGTAGCATTAATTGGCAATCCGGATAATTTAACATATTTTTTGACAATTTCCTCCACACTCTTGACGCTCAATCTTCTGTCTTGACCAGTCTTAGCTATCCCTGGTTTATAATTAATAAATAAAGCTGGGTCCATATCAAATCTTTTCTGTAAATATTTTTGAATCGCTTTTACCGCTCTTTCAGAAAAATAAATCGCTCGAACCTTTGACCCCTTACCAGTAATAGCAACTTCCAAATCAGTGCTATCTTTTTTTAGTCTCAAGTCTTCAATGTTTAAGTGAACAAGTTCAGAAACACGCAAACCAGTTGAAAATAATACCTCTAGTATCGCCCGGTCGCGTAGTCCTGGGGCTGACTCTTTATCTGGAGCCGATAATAGTCTTTCTAAGTGTTCAATCTTCAAAAACTTTATCTCTCGCTCCGAACGATCCTTAGCTAATTTTACCTTAGAAGAAGGTAGGGAAGTAATATTTCTTTCAATGAAGAATTCTAAAAGATTACGAAGAGCAATGAGGTAATAGTTTTGGGTACTTTTTTTTAGAAGCTTCTTATTAACCGGATCCACAAATCTAGACAAAAATATTCGATACCGAAAGATATGTTCATCATTTAGCTCTTGCGGGGTTAATTCAGACAGGGAATTAGTCTTTAACCAATTAAAAAATTTGGTTAAAAAACGACCATAATTCTCTTGAGTCTTAACCGACAAGCCCTTCTCAATTTCACAATAATCAATAAAGTCTCGCAGGTATTTAATAATTGGTTTTTGAGTCATATTAATTAGATTATAACAGAAATATAGCGAGAAACCAATTATTTGACATAATCGCCAAAAGATTATAAACTTAAGTTAATAAATAGAGAGGACTTAAGCATGATATTATTAAAGAAAAAAATAGAATTAAT
>JBAYNC010000085.1:0-4751 GCA_041679025.1 Patescibacteria group bacterium | reverse complement strand
CCCGACTCCGATTAAGCGCTTTTTCCGGATCATTTATCTCCTCGATCCTCTCGTATCCGACTCGAGCTAGCCACAATTTAATTGGTTCGGCTTTTGGGCTAGGAATAGACTGAATTAGACGGAATATTGCTTCAGTATCAGCGGCGTCTGATTTATAATACTTACCGTCCTTGGCTATAAATTTCAGCTCGTGACATTTTGTCACGACCTCACTTTTCTCTTTTTTTAGTCTTTGTTTTAGTTTTCTCCAATAAGCCCCGGCATCAATGCTGTTTGTTAGAACTTTAACAATGTCAATAACTGAAAAATACCATTTTTCTGCTTTTTCATCCCAAATTCGACGAACTGGTTGATCTTCAAAAATTGTTACTGTTTTGTCTTTTGTTTCTTTGTTCATATTAATATAGGTTAGTTAATTAATAGGACACGAGACTATTTTACTCTTTGTATTTTACCATGTCAAAAATGAGCCTCTTGGCTCATTTTTGTTTAATTGTTTGTTTGGATAGACTGCTTCTAGGTCTTATTTGCTAATTAAAATATTTTTTTAATTGTTGTTACCCTCTTCATTAATACCCTCAAAAGATTTAAGTTTCTCAATTCCTTCTTTACCCTGGTCTAAAACCGAATTAAAATATTCATCTTCTTCCCTTTTGCTCATCTCACCCTTTTTATATTTTTTATAAGATTCGTATTGATTCTTAAACTCTACTAATTGATTAAAATCATCGCCCTGTTCCTTAAAATATTTTTTGGTATCTTCTAGCCGTTTGAAATAAGCCGGATTCACTTGCAAAAAATCTAGAAATTCAATATTTAATTCTTCTGGTAATAATTTATTAATGTAGTCTTCAATATAAAGATTATAAAATTGTTCATTAAATTCTCTCTGTAAAAATCTTGAATTCTTGAGTTTATTCTCAAAGTCTACCCATTCTTTGGTTTTTGGGATAATCTTTGTCTTAACCCCCGTAATGTATATTGGGATTAATTTGATTAATTCAGACATTAATTCGGCGGCTAGATATTCGTCGGTATTTTTATATTTTTCCAAACGGGTATTAATTTTAGATAAAAATTCATCTTTAGGGAAATCTTTTGGTTTAGAATTGACAAATTCTATCCCCCTTATATCGTTTAATATCCCTTTCATAATCATAGCTTTTTCCGATTTATCTGACCAATTATTTTTAGCGATACTAACATCAAAATACTCCATTAATTTTTCAATGTTTTGTTCTCTGCTACTGTTTGATTCATTAAATTCAAAGTTTTTCATATGATAGATATTATTAATGTCATTGGTGGCATATTAATTATTTTAAAATATATTCTAGTAATTCAGGAAATTTTTCTGTCTTCATATCGCCATAAGTAAAATGACCTAAATCAGAAAACTCATGATATAAAATTCCAGGAATTTGTTCCCTTATTATTTTAACTGATTTTAAAATAGCATTATTGTCATCTCTGGACATCAAGAGATGAATTTTCCCTGCCCTGTCTTTAATTGTACTATCAATTTTAAAATCAAAAAAAGAGGTTGTCTTTTTTCTACTTGGATCAAGCCATGGAGCGACCAAAATTAATTTTTTTATTTTGATTTTATTCTCAGATAGCCACCTTATTAAAAAACCGCCACCGCAACTATGGCCGATAAGTATTGTTTCATTATTAATATCAAATCTTTCAAATTCTGCTTTCCACTTATTATAATCTGCCTTATAAGCTTCTGGCATTTCTGGAGTTTGGGTAAAAATATTATTTATTAATAATTGTTTTTGGAGCCAAGGCAACCAATGACTATTTGATAATGATGGATACTTATCACTAAAATATTCATCTTCGTCGCATGTCCCATGGATAATAATTGCATTTTTCATATATTTAATTATACCGTAAAAAATAAGAATATAAAATAGGCAAAGGGATTCGGGTCGATTTTACTCTGGGATGGTGGTAGTTGAGCTTTATTATAATAAAAAAGGCCTAAATGTTTAATTTAGACCTTTGGATCGCTTGATCGATTCTGTCTAAGAAATCGAAATCAGTTTTTTTAAAAGTTTTCTTTGCGAAAGTAATATTTGAATATAAAACTTCTCAGGCAAAGAGGTTGTTGGATTTTCTTTACCGACATCATGATAGATAAACTGCCCTTCAGTTTCCAGTAGAGCCTTCTGAACGTCTGGATTCTGTCTCACCTTCTCATGAATAAACATGGCAATTAATAACCTATGTTCCATGGAATTGTAAGCAATTTTCTTGCCATCCCAGTAGACATAAGATTCGTTAGCGTTATTAATTGAATTGGTTATAGCTCTGCCGGCCTTCAAAGAATCAATACCGCTCATTTTAAAAATCTCTTCCCTTTTCTCTTTGTCAGAAAATTTTATTCCCTGTAAGAGGCTTTCAACTGAAGGACATATTAGCTCCCCAATCTTTATCGGGGTATTTGCTAAATTAGATAGGATCGCAGCCCTCCAATCATCTGAATTTGACCTGATATTTAACACATCTTTCTTCATTTTTTAAATCTCCTTCTTGAATTATTAATTTACTTATTTGTAAAACAAAAATAGCACTAGATGTGCTATTTTGTCAAATATTCGTTTGTAGATATTATTTTTCTACACCTAAGCTAATTATCCCATTATATTTATCACTAAATATTTTCCCATGATATTTTAATAAGCCGGTTAAATCATATTGCGGATATTTCTCTGAGGGCGAAAATAATATTTTGGAAGCAAAGGTTTTATTTACTAATTCATCGGCAAATTTGCACTTATTTAAATCTCCGGAAAAAATTACTAATTTTAGATCCCTAACAGCATCAAATAGCTTCGAGCTATAATTATCTATGTTTTTTATTAACACAATGCGTTCTGATAAATCGCTTGTGTTATTTATGGTATTGATAAAATCTTGTTCCTCGCCGGAATCTATGATAATGGCATTATCTTCATAGCCAATTATTTGTTTTTTGAACTCTTCCTTGGCCATGGGATAGGCTGAAAAAAGCAAAACCTTCATTCCGTCTTTTAATAAATCAGCTAATAAACATACACTAAAAAATGATGCCCCAGATTTTTCGACGCCATGTATTAATATCGGAAAGTCATTTTCTATAAAACTGACTTTTTTGTTGTCTATTAAAATATTCATATTAAAGCCATTTAACTCTCTCCGATTCTATTGTGGCCGGGTTATCTATTTTATATTCCGGATTATCCTTGTTCCACTTAGAAATATCAGTCCATTTAAGGCCATGGAAGCCAAATTGACCGTCCCAGGCGTAACTATTAGGGCCCTCAGCTTCAAAGGCAAATTGCCTAGCAACATCAACCGGAGCGAATTTGATTCCATTGTCTTCTAATAATTGGCGATAACGGACGCAAATTACCACATCTTCTGGATCATATTTTTCAAACTTATTATCCCGAGCCAACTTAGCAGTTAATGAAAGTAGTTTTTTACTTCTCAAACTAAAACCACCATTACCCACTGCCAATTTTCCTAACCACTCAGCTGGAAAACCAAAGTTTTTGACAGACCAATCAGCCACCAACCACGGAGCGCCAATATAGTCATATTTTAGAAACTCATCACTCCAAGCGCTTGGGTTTAAAATAAAGCCATCATATTGAACTATTAATACATGATCAGTATCAACATACTTATCTAATTCAGAGATGATAAAATGAGAATATTCGGCGGTAGAATTTATCGGGTCAATTTTAATTACATTTTGTAAGTCACCTGACGGCAAAGAGGTTAATATTTTTACCTCGGCAAACTCAAAATCTTTCTGGCAAATTTCCATAGCCAAACTAAGCCGCCCTAAATCGACACAGTCTATCCCTAATAATGTTACGGTTTTTAGCTTCTTTTTCATATTTAAATTTTGTACCTGCTTTTCTAATTTTCTTGTGCGGAGGAATTATTTTAGAACTTTCTTTGATAAATCATTAGAGTTTTTTATCAGCTAAATTTATATTAAACACACTCTGACCAGATGGAGCTTTAAGATATTCCTTAAATACCCTGCCATCATTATAGGTTTTACAAAATTCGTCGAATTTATCTTGTAAATTTTGATGGACTAATACGTTATAACCCTCTTCTTTTAGCTTTTTCCATGAAGCGAGTGCTCCGCCCTGAACAATCTCATCGCTACGAATACCGGCTAAACCTTTCTCTTTGACTAAATCAAGTAGGCGATGATACAACTGCATTGAAAATTCCTGACGCTGATACTCAGGGGAAACACCTACGGTTCTGATCTTAATCATCTTTATCTTTTCATTAAGATCATAATCATATGTTATGGTCCCGATACTTTTCTGATCATTCTTATTTAATAACTCAATTTTATAGCTTCCGTTGCCGGCGCTATTATTCCTTTCTTCATTAGAAAAATAAGTTTCCACCTGTTTTTCCGGTTCCTTCCTCTCACCTCTAAAAATAGGATTGAATGTTGGTAATATTTTAATCATAAATTAATTTTAGTAGTTATAAAATAGGTGATAACTGAAACAGAGGCAGCCAGAGTCATCCCCCAGAGCAAATCAACGAAAGTTATTATCATTGGCCAATCTTTAAGGGTGGCTAAATTAGTCAAATCATAGGTAGCATAAGTAGTTAGGCCAAATAATGCTCCTAATAAGAGCGCATGTTGCCATGAGTTTTTATCAATAGCTGGAGTAATAACAAATAAAACCAGGCCGACGATAAAAATTAAATAGAAAATT
>JBAYNC010000084.1:0-4782 GCA_041679025.1 Patescibacteria group bacterium | reverse complement strand
TTCTAAATTACGTGAAGAAGCTTTTACGACCTCGATCGTAATCGTCCTTTGTTCGGCAAATGCATCCTGATAACTCTTAAGAGGGTGAGCCGACTTTCCAAAATTTATAATAATGCTTTCCATGTCAGTGGTTCTTTTAATTATTATTATATGAATTATCTCAACTCCCTATATTTAAGAAGCTAAAATAATTCATATAAATAATCTAAACTATGTTTGTTAATGTTCTATATAACAAAAAGTATACCATACAGTATACCTTTTGTCAAGATAGCTCCGCAGATTACATATTTACGGAATTATATAATATATATCCGGCTATAAGAATAAGCATGGATAAATTAAAAAATTTAAAACTATTTTAATACTATTATTTCCTACCAATCACGTTTAGAAGGTTTTTTGTAAAGATCAAGGGCTCTTTTTTCCTCTTCGGTCATTTTAGTGACATCCTCTTCAGTAATTGTAGCAATAACCTTATCCAATTCCTCAATAGAAACAAATTCCGCTAATGCTTTCTTATCTAAATGAAAGTAATCGCCAGCAGTTGAATAAACCTTACTAGTAAACCCTCTTAAAAAGTTCATCACTCCTTGTTTTGTTGATATTAATTTACTGACATAACTTTGGACAGCCTCTTTACTTTCCCATTCTTTCCATCGATATAAAAATAGAGTTAAGTCTTCATTTTTAAGCAAACTGTCGTCCTCGGCAAATTTTTTAATTTGACTTAATAGATATTTCTTTGAAGGTTCAATATCTTCGGCCTTCAATATAATTGTATCACTAGTTTGTGAGCCCTTTTCAATTCCCTGAAGCAAAGTAGCAATAAATCTGACGGATTGATAGAGGTTATTTGAACTTTTTACTAAATCCTCCAAAAAGTCTTTTCGTTTTTCCGGAACAACAGATTCTTTTAATGAATGATAGGCTAATCTGCCTACTTTTGTTTGAATATCATCAAAATCAAATACACCCGATCTATCCTCACCAATTATTTCCTTGCTCTCCCATAACCCCAATATGAGATTTTTTGACTGTTCAGGAGTTATATCAGATAAATGGTCCATTAATTTTGAAAGGAGAGCTTTTGTACGACCATCTTTTTTAAACCTTACAATCTGTTCCTTAAATGCATCTTTATTACTCGTTAACTCTACGACCTCTTTAATTTCTGTTTCCGAAATAGCTCCAATTGGTATTCCGAGCTGGAAATAAAAATCAAACCTTTCTTCTGAACAAATACGTTTGTCTTTTCTCCATCCTTGTTCCCAATCTCTTCCATAGTTAGAATGAAAATCTAACTGTGGAAACAAGCTCTCGCATAATTTTTTCACCGTATCCCTAATATCAACTGGGACTTGTTCCAACATCTCTGCATACATTTTCTGTTTTGTTGTACTATCATCTTTAGAATAAGGACTAATAAGCAGACTCTTAATCCCGGTAAAAAAAGACTTACTTGCTCCTATGGTCGCGTAAAAACTGGGAGCAAAGACCCTTATGACTTCAATGCCCATAAAATCAACCATATTCACTTCTTCTTTGCCGATTATGGACCAATTAAGACGAAGAGAGCTAGAATATCTTTTTATATCCCTTACTGTTTTGAATAACATTGGAAAACCATGATAAACAAACTCGCCCCAACGTTTTTCATTTTCCCCTTCAAGAACAACATCTCCGTAAATCATTTTTATAGACTCATCTAGGTCGTTAAATAAAATACGATTAAGACCCTGGCGATCGGGCTCTGGTAAAGTAAAAGAAACCTGGATTATTTTTTTTAAAAACTCTTCACCAGGCCAACCGTCTTCCTGTAAACGATCAGCAACTCTTTTCCTATCATAAGCTAGCAAAAAAACTGTTTTGGGAAAATTAGCAGTCATTTTTACCAACTTCATTATTAGGCGCGTTTCTCTTTTATCAAGACGATCAATATCATCTATTACAACCACGATTTTTTTAGTCAAGGTTTTTAGCTTTTTGTCGATTTCTTTTCTTTCTTCGCTAAGACTTTTTTTCTTGGGCGGCCAAAGGCTGCCAAAATTAATTGAAGCTGGACCAACACCTATTGATGGCGATATTGATGAGCCGAGCTTAGAAGCGTATGATTTAATAGTTTTAAAATAGTCTTTACCAATTTCTTCCTCAATTTGTCCTAAAAGCGTAGAGAAAAAATCAACAATCAACTCATTCTGACCGGAGAAATTCCATGGATTAAAGGAAACTATTATTGATGAGTTTTCTTTCTTTAATTCTTCCAATACCAAATTAACAAACGAGGTTTTTCCAGAACCCCAGGGGCCTTCAATCCCAATAACAACACTTTCGTCTCCTTGATAGTCTTTAATTAGTTCAGAAACGCGTAAAGCTAAAGGCTTTCTTCTTAAAAGGTCTTTTTCTTCGTGTTCTATTGGACTATCTGCTAAAATCATAATTATTTATCCGCAGATTACATATTCACGGAATTATTTAATACATATTTGACTGTAAAAAAATCATTAGACTTTATGAGCCACTAGATACCGATACCCACTCTCTTGCCCTAGCACTAACATCGGAATACCAAACACTTTCATCCGAAGCAGTGTCTGCTCTTTCATTAACCCATTGAAGAAACGAATATAATTGCCTAGATTGAACACCGCCAACATTTTTTGCCGATTCAAGCATCTTCTGAAATGTGGCAATATCAATTGGAATGATTTTTGCCCTACCACCATAAAATGATATTTCCGTGCGACGTAAAGAATAAAAATGGGCTATTGTTGCATTATTTAAATTTAAAGCAACAAACATGCCAAATACTGGACGATTATCTCCCTGAGCGCGCAAAGACCTAGTCACGTCCCCTAAATGTCTAGGCACAGATTCACCTTCGGCTGTAAATTGAGTTGAACCGCTTGTTAACGTAACTTCAACAACAAGAACAAAGTCTCTATAATAACAAGTTATATCCGGCATACCACCAGTTGCGGCATGTAAGGGTTTACCCTCGGTATCCATTGAAAGGTTTCCTTTAATTTCACCATCGTCCAACATATTCAAAGCTCTCCAGGTGTTCCACTCAAAGAATAAAGGCTTATCTGGTATATCAGTATCCTTTCTGTCTGATATTTTTTTAAAAACATCAGATATATCATCAAATAAATCATATGATTGGAGCTCCTGTATTTGAGCTATTTCTGAGCTGTTTTTTAACAAAGCCTCTAAGCTCTCCTGTTTGTCTTTAAGTTGGTCCACTGTTAACCTATCGATGTTTTCTACAGAAAATTCTTCAACACCAACAATACTGTGTCCTCTTTCTGCTATTTTACCAAGTAATGAAGATATTTCGCTTTTCAAAATAGTTTCATCATCTTGAGGTAATACTGGTAAGCTCGGATTACACATGATATCCAAAAAGGCGCCCTCATTATTAATAAACAAGGCGGGCTCTCTATCAGTATTTTCAAGAATTGACTCTACAATCTCTTGCTTTGTATCTAAAATTTTTAATCTAAACGTTCTCGATGAAATAGTAAACAAGCCAGTTGCTCGGAAATAGCGAATTGCAGCATCAGCATAGTCAACAGAATTTCTTGCTTTCGTCTTTATGAAAGAATCTATACTTGCCTCCGTGTTACCCTGTTCTCTAATTCTAAAATTGCCACTCTCAATTTCAGAATAATAAACACTTCTATATCTGTCTAAATGGAATTGTGTTAAAAATCTCTTTTTTTCAGTTCCTCTTAATGCAGCAGCTCGTTCTCTAAAATCAACTATTTCAGATTTTATTGTTTCGTAATTATTATAATCAATAAAAGGAATACAAAAAATGGCTATTTCCTTTTTAGTCAAACCATCCAATTCATGAGCAAGACGAAGAACTTCAAGAAATGGTTTTATCTTAAATCCTGCATATGAAGCACCACTATGTTTTGGGGATGGGTACTGCCATTTAATCAACTGACGAAGAAACAACTCAGTTGGTCTTACGTTAGAAATCAATTGTCTCCCAGCATCTGTAATTTCTATTCTATTACCATGGTCAAACCTGACAAAACCAAAAGTTTTTGGACTTCTATTTATACGATCTCTTGCTGAAAAATCTGGCTCACGCTGATAAATACTTCCTTCAAAAAAATCGCTTTGGCCAAGTTCTTCTGCAAAAGATCTCTGCGTTTCGCGCGACCATTCCTGCCCTTCGAACCGGCTTAGCAGATTCAACTCATCTGCGAGCTTATGTGGGCTTCTTGGTGATGTTGGCACGGACCAAGTCCTTTTAGCTTCTGCCATATTATTTTTTAATTTTTTTTATTTTTTTATTTTCAACATCAGGTAGTGCGGACTCTTTCTGAAGAATATCTTTTTTACTAGCAATATACTCTTTTATTCTGTCAGCACTAATTTTGCACGCTTTTTCTGATACGTCTGCGCCTATAAAAGCACATCCGGCTTTTATAGCGGCAATGGCGGCACTGCCACTACCAAGGAACGGGTCACAAACAACAAAATTTTTACTCGCACTTCCGGATAACATAAGATCGAATACTTCTACTGGTTTTTGTGTTGGATATTTGCTTTTTGTTATTCTTTTAACACGCCAAACATCTGGTATATTTCTTGCATTTAGTTTTCGAATTCCTTTTGAAGCAAATAATACAAACTCATGGCGCCTACGAAAATAATGCCCCATTCCGATATGTATTTTATCCCAAACAATGATATTTTTTACATTAAATACATCCCTCATTAAATGACCAAGCGTCAATAATGAAAAACTATCTATCATCATAT
>JBAYNC010000083.1:0-4878 GCA_041679025.1 Patescibacteria group bacterium | reverse complement strand
TGATAATTAATAAGTACCAAGCGGTATAATTTTTTATCCAGATCCAAAAAGACTATCAAAAATGATAGTCTTTTTAATATTGATTTTATTTGGGACATTCACAAATTATTCCTCCATCATAATACACATCTCGGCCTTGATCTCTGGAATGGCATTTAATTTTGCAACCAACTCTATCAACAAATCTTTTTTAGAATCAACTGTCAGAGTAATTAACCCCGGACAAGACTCCACACATTGACGGTTAATATTTACCCCCAGACGAGCCATAATATGATGGCCAAAATCGGTTAAGAGTTGGTTCATAGCAGCCGAGCTACTCTGTCGGTTACTAGTTAAAATGCTAATTGTTCCTAAGACTCTTTTTTCCATATAATTTTTTTAATTTATTATATTCTTTTTAACCATTTTAAAACGACAAAAGCGATAATACTACCAACTAGCGCCGAAAGTAATTGCGACCAACCAAACATAACGCCCAAAACTGTAATAGCCTTATTACTAGAAATAAAGAAAGATAGAAATTGAGCGCTTAAGAATAAAAAAACAAATTTAGCAAAGGATCCAAAAAATGAAGCTTGCCAATAAGCATCCCGACTACTGGAGTTATAATATTGATAATAGATAATAGAAATAAAAATAATATTAGAAGCAATTATAAACGGAACAGCCGGTGACAAAAATAATGGTAGTAATCCTCCAGCCAAAGCCATCAGACTAGGAATAGCTGAAACAATAATCGCTAAACGTAAACCGCTTAAAAACAAAACAATAATTAAAATAGCATTAACTATTGGTCCCACCAACCATTGAACATGAATAAAAAAAGGTAAAAATGCCGCTAGAGCCCCCAGAACAACAACCCCGGTTAGTTCTCCGGCGTTAACCTTCTCCGACTCAGCTACTTTTAAATAATCCATATAATTATTTATTTTTAGTTCTCTTTTGATACTTAGTATGTAAAACTTGATGATCAATCTTTTTGCCCTTTAACCAATCTAAAACCTCCAAAACCTCAAGATTGTCATGGGCCTTTCTAATCTCTTTAAATTTATCAATCCGATACAAACTAGCTACCCGCTCTCTCCTGATTTTTTCATTTGTTGGAATGGGTTGACCGCCACCACCGATACAACCGCCCGGACAAGCCATGACCTCAATATAATCATAATGACTTAAATTAGGCAGAACCTGATCAATAGATCCAATACCGTTAACTACGGCCACTTTTAATTTTCGACCGGCAATATCAACAATTGCCTCTTTAATAGCTTCAGATCCTCTAACTTCTTTAAAATCAATCCGAGAACTACAAAACTTAGCTGACTCATCTCGGCAAGCCAAAGCATAAGCAGTTCTTAAAGCTGATTCCATAACTCCACCAGAAGATCCATAAATAACCGCCGCTCCACTTCCCTCATTAAAAATTTTGTCACTAGCGCTAGGCTTTAATTTTCCAAAATCAATCTGATTTTTTTTCAATAAAAAACCAAACTCCCTGGTAGTTAAAACATAATCAACTGGATAAAGCCCCTGCACTTTAAGCTCTGCCCGGCGAGACTCAAATTTTTTAGCCGTGCAAGGCATAATTGAAATCACCACGATCTTTTTTGGGTCAATCTTCATCGCCTCTGCCCAATAGGTTTTAATAACACCACCCAAATGGATTTGAGGTGAACGAGAAGTTGTTAGATTCGGGATTAATTCCGGATGAAAAAATTCAACATACTTAACCCAAGCTGGGCAACAAGAAGTAATCATTGGTAATTTAGCCTTTTTGTCGCTTAAACGTTCCAACAATTCTTTAGCCTCAACCATAGTGGTGACATCAGCACTAAAATTGACATCAAAAACGTGCTGAAAGCCCAACTTCTTGAGAGCAGTAACAGTCCTTCCAGTACTCTTCTCGCTATACGGCAAACCAAACTCCTCACCAATACTTACCCGAACCGAAGGAGCGAATTGGGCGACCACAATCTTACTTTTATCAGCTAATAATTTTTCAACCATTTTCCAGTCATCCTGTTCTTGCGCTGAAGCTACCGGACAATGCAAAGCGCATTGGCCACAATAAATACAATCAATCTTTTTGTTATTAGTCGGAACAATCTCCTGCCCTATTCCCTTACCTTTAAGTTCCAGATAATTTATCTTCTGAATATTAGAGCAAGCCTCAACGCAATTACGACAATCAATGCATTGGGTCCCGTCAATCTCTACTGAATTAGAAAATTTATAAGTTTTACGCTTTCCTTTTCGGTCTTTAAAACTAGTAATTTTAATCTTATACTTCCGCGCCAAATCTAAAAGAGTACAATTAAACCGCAGAGTGCAATCACTACATTTTTCAATATGTTCCGCAAACAATAACTCAATATTCAAGTTACGTGATTTTATCACCCGAGGAGAATTAGTCAGTATTTCCATTCCCTCTTTAACTATAGTTGAACAAGACGTTGCCAAATGAGAAAGACCCTTAATCTCAACTACACAAACACGGCAATTAGCCTTAACAGAAAGATCGGGATGTTCACATAATGACGGCAAAAAAATATTATTATCCCGCGCCACGTCTAAAATACTCTGACCGTTATTCGCCAAAATTAATTTACCGTCTATCTTTATTTTTACCTTTTTTAAGGAAACCATAAATTATTCCAATTAACCCTTAATTCGACGCAAATCTTTATACATCAAATAAGTAAAGACCATAAAGACCGGGGTCACAACCGCCCAAACTAAACTCTGTAATAAGTTGTAGATAGAAAAGATAATTGTTCCTTCAGTGAAGAAAATAAAAGGAATACTCAAGACAAAAGACAATAAAATTGCAATCAGAATTAAAAACAAAGTTCGACCAAAAACTGCCCACCAATAACCAGTCACTAAAGCCTTACTCCTTTTAATAGCATTTAAACCAGAGACACCCTCGAAAACTAACAAATAAAGAGCAAAGGAATAAAAAATTCCAAAAATAATACCAGGAATAATCAAAAGTATTGTCCACAGGAAGATAAATATTCCAGTTAATAGACTCAGTCCAAAGAATTTCCAAAAAAGACTCTTAGTATCTATAAATAATTTTTTGAAATCCATGGTTGGATTCTTTAAAATTAAATACATACCAATCTGCGATCTAACCCCAAAATAAATTAAGAAAAGAACGCCCAAAACAAACAGAATTACCAAAATGACACCTAAAACTATATTGGTATTAACCGATAACCAAGCTGAGATTAAATAAACTGGCAAATAAGCAATTAAACCAGCTAAAATCATCAACACAAATTTCTTGAAATTCTGCTTATAAATCCGCAGAGAGCTAGATACTAAATCATCAACACTAGTCATCATCTTTTTTCCAGAATTTACCACAATTGGTCCTTCTGGTTTTTTTATTGTTTCCATAATTTTTTTCTCCCTTAATTAAAAAATATTTTTAATTAACAGAATTATAATCCATTTTTTAAATTATTATTTAAAACATTTTTAAAGTAAGATTTGATCGGGATTGACACACTTGATCCCAAAGCGCAAAAAGATGTTTCGCATAAATCATCCAACAAGTCAGAAAACAATTTCCAATCAATTATTTTTTTTCCTAATAACTCTCGCAGACGATAAGTTCCCTCGCGACAAGTTGTACATTGACCACAAGAATTGCTCTGAAAAAAGTTGATCCAAAACTGCAATAACTGCAGTGGATTCTGTCGCTTTAAATCATAAACAGTGATAGAAGCGGCTCCAGTGGCAATACTTTTTAACTGCTTCTGATTAAGTACTTCACCACAGGCGTCACCACCGACTTGAACAAAAAAAGGAAATTGGGGATAATTATTGCTTTTCAACAAAATCTGCTCAATTGTCCAATTTTCCGGATATAAATAAACCCCGGGTTTTTTAACTGCACCGCTAATTGTATAAAATCTTTCTTTTTTATAATCCCCTTTATCTACCAATGAAACATTATAAAAAGTTTCAACATTATCAATTAAGGTCGGAGATCCCCACAGCCCACAAGTAGTCGGATAAGGTGGCTTCAATCGTGGCTCAATTTTGAATCCAGAAATAGCATTTAAAGCCGATGTCTCTTCCCCGCCGATATAACCAGCTTCAGACGGCTTAACAAATAATTCAAATTGTTGACTTAAACCGCTAGCCTTAACAGCTTTTAAAATTGCTAAACGATATTTTTGGTAATAGGCTGAATTAATATATAGATAACATTTTTGAGCTCCTAAATATTCCATGGCCAAACGAACACCATCAAGCACTCGGTCAGAATGGTGAGCTAAGATATAACCATCTTTTTTGACGCCCGGTTCACCTTCGGCAGCATTAATAACAACATATTTATCAGCACCAAGAGCCTTATTAACCGACTCCCACTTTAAAGCTGTCGGGAAGCAAGCTCCGCCCCGACCAACCAAATTAGCTTTTTTTATTTTAGCGACAATACTCATAAGATTATTTGATAAAGCCGAAATGGCGTAAGGCTGGCAAAATATTAGGAGCCAAATCTTCTTGCTCCAAATTTGAAATATCAACCCAGGCCCATTTTCTAATATCCCCTCCTGGTTTTACCTCACCAACTCTTTGGGCTAAATAATGAACTAAAATAACATCAACTTTTTCTTCCCCCATCTCTTTAATGGTATGCATTAAGAACGGCTCGGAATTTAAAATTTCAATATTAATACCCATCTCCTCTGAAACCTTTCTCTTGGCCGTTTCAATTAAGCTAGCCTCATCATCCTTAATCCGCCCACCACAAAATTTCCAGAAATTAGTATCACCATGTTGAGCCAGCAAAACCTTATTATCTTCAACAATAACTGGCCCAGAAGCAATAATAATTTTAAACATAAAATTAATATT
>JBAYNC010000082.1:0-4944 GCA_041679025.1 Patescibacteria group bacterium | reverse complement strand
ATAAAAAAAGCTATAAAACAGGATCTAATCACTATTTTAGAGCATTAAAATAATTATTTATATAACTAATTTACCATAATCACAATAAAAGAGCAAATAGTAATAAATGGCTAATATCAAACGATAAACATAGCATCGCCATAACTAAAGAAGCGATATTTTTGTTGGATAGCAACAGAATAAGCTTTGTCAATATTATCCTTCCCGGCCAGGGCTGAAATTAGCATTAATAGAGTCGATTGGGGCAAATGAAAATTAGTAACCAAAGCATCAACGATCTTGAATTGATAAGGCGGATAAATAAAAATATCGGTCCAACATTTAAGACCCTGATTAATATCAAAACCAAGAGCTAAGTGCTTCCCCAGAGTTTCTAGACTACGACAACTAGTAGTACCAACAGCAATAACTCTTTTTTTATCCTTTTTGGCTTGAATAATTTTTTTAATAGTGCTTGAATCTATCTCTAACCACTCAGCATGCATCTTATGATCTAAAACATTGGGGGTTTTAACTGGTGCGAAAGTTCCCAGTCCGACATGAAGAGTCACTGTTATAATCTCCACCCCCAAAGCTTTAATCTGCTCCAGCAGATCATCGGTAAAATGAAGTCCGGCAGTCGGGGCGGCGACTGAACCAATCTTATTTCTATCAGCATAAACTGTCTGATATCTATTCTTATCAGCCTGGTTTTTTTGATCGCGTTTAATATACGGCGGAAGTGGTACTGAACCAATTTTCTCAGCGATTATTAAAAGCTCTGGCGCCGACTTATTAAACTCCAACTCCCAAGTCCCGTCTTGATTATTTTTAATCACTTTAGTCTTTAAACCAAGACTAAACTCAATCTCTAAATTTTCCTGAACCCGACCGCCCAGAAGACATTCCCATCGTTGGCTAGAAATATTTTTTAATAAAAAGACTTCAACTTTTCCGCAACTGACAGCCTTTTTTCCCAAGAGTCGCGCTGGAAAAACTTTAGAGTCATTAAGCACCAAGAGGTCCCCGGGATGTAAATATTCAAGCAGGTCATGAAAATGACGGTGCTCTATCTTTCCATTGTCTTTAGACAAAACTAAAAGACGCGAGTGATCTCGCGGCTCGGTTGGAGTCTGAGCGATTAGACTCTCTGGTAATTCATAATTAAAATCAGAAAGTTGTAACATCAGTTTAAATTAAAGTATCTGGTTTTTTATCAAGCTTTAAATGGCCATAAGCTAAATCTGTAGCTACCCGACCACGAGCAGTTCGATCTAAAAATCCCAATTGCATTAAATATGGTTCATACATATTTAAAATAGTATCCATCTCTTCCCCGGTTGCCGCGGCTAAAGTATTAAGGCCGACTGGGCCACCTTTAAATTTATAAATAATAGTTTCTAGTATCTTGCGGTCCACGAAATCTAACCCTAACTCATCAACCTCCAACATCACAAAAGAATCAAAACAGGAACTCTCATTAATTTGACCGTCGCTTCTAACCTCACAATAATCTCGGACTCTCTTCAGCAACCGATTAGCGATTCGTGGAGTTCGACGAGAACGCTCTGAAATAGCTAAGGCTGCTGGCTCATCAATTGAAAGACCTAAAAGACCAGCGCTACGATGAACGATTTTTTGGATATCTTCTGGTTCATAGAAATTAAGGTGATGAGTAATGCCAAAGCGATCCCGTAGTGGAGCCGACAAAGTACTGGCCTGGGTAGTAGCACCAATGATGGTAAATTTAGGTAAATCTAAACGCAAAGTACGAGCGCTTGGCCCCTTGCCCATGATAATATCTAAAGCATAATCTTCCATGGCTGGATATAATATTTCTTCAATATTTTTATTAAGCCGATGAATTTCATCAATAAATAAAATATCTCCCTCGTTGAGGTTGGTTAGAATCGCTGCTAAATCACCCGCCTTTTCAATTGCTGGGCCAGAGGTAACTCGAATATTAGCTTCAAGTTCATTGGCGATAACATGGGCTAAGGTTGTCTTCCCTAATCCTGGGGCGCCATAAAGCAGAACGTGTTCCAAAGTTTGACCCCTTTTCTTAGCAGCCGAAATAGTAATTTGTAAATTCTGTTTAATCTTTTCTTGCCCAACATAATCCTTCAAGGTCTTAGGACGCAAACTAAAATCAAAGGAAGATTCCTCCTTTTTTTCCTCCGGGCTGATTAAACGCTCTTCTTGATTATCCATATAATATTAAGATTAGCACTTCTAGAGATAATTTCAAATCTACTTCTTAAACTCACAAATTCCCTTAAAATCACAAAATTGGCATTTAAGACTATCGGGAGTCGGAGTAAAATCTAAACTCTGAATGGCTTTAATCTCTTGAATAACCTCTAATTGTAATTTTTCAACCTCTTTTGGTTTAGAGACAAAGGAAATCTTTTCACCACTGGTTAAATAATAATAACTCAGGGCGCTAACTTTTATCTTTAAATAATCCTCTAAAAATAATTGGTACAAAATTAATTGACGCTTATCTTTCCATTCCAATTTGCTCTTAGGATTCCCAGTCTTATAATCAATAATCTCCAAGGTGCCATCAGGCAATTTATCAACCCGATCAATGGCACCTTTGATTGACTCTCCGCCAATTTTTAGAACAAAATCCTTTTCTAAAAATGAGATTTGAGGTAAATTATCTGGATTCAAATTCTGAACAAATTTCTGCAAAATGATTCTCCCCTGCTCTAAATACTTACTCTGACTTTCTTTGTTTTCATAACCATCACCAGTCCAATACTTGTCATATAATTCCATTATTTTAGATTCCGACAAATCACTCTCTTTTTCTTCCCCAACTAGAAGCGGCAACATAAACTCCCGCAAAACACTATGCATAGTTTGACCGAAAATTAAGCTCGGCTTGTCAGTCGGAGCCGGAATACGCAAGATAAAAGCTAGCTTATATTGCAAGGGGCAAGAAGAATAGGCGGCTAATTGAGAAAAGGAAAATTTAGCCGGAAGCTGAGGCAAAAGAACCTGCTTTTCTTCCAAACTAATATTGTTAAGGCTAGCGATATCACGTTCTAAATCGCTAACAACAAGCGAGCTCTGGTCACTTAGCTCTGGATCGATCCCCATTTCTGAGATAAAGCGTGACGGTTTTTTTGGTTTAGCGCCACCATAATCTTTAGCGGCAATTAAATATAATTCGTCTTTAGCCCGAGTGGCTGCTACATAAAATAAGCGGCGCTCTTCTTCCAAATGAAAATCAGAACCTTCGCCCAATTTTTCCTTGATCATTGCTTCGGGGATAGAAATTCTTTCACCCCGATTAATAGTCGGAAAACGCTTATCCACTAAATCAACGATAAAAACATATTTAAACTCTAGGCCTTTAGCCGCATGAACGGTCATCACCTTAATAACATCGGCATCATCATAATCCAAGCGCAAAGATCCGGTCTCCCCTGCCTCCATCTCCAAATCAATCATTTCAATGAAGTCTTTTAGGCGCAAATCGGGATCAGCCGTTTCAAATTCTTTAATCTTTTGATAGAACTGATTAAGGAAAGAAAATATTTCTCGATCCTCATCATGGTCTAAAGTCTTTAGCAGTCCAATATCATAAACAAATTTAACAAATAAACGACTTGGCTTCTCGTTCTTGGCTAATTCAGAATGGGCCTCGATAAAAGTCAAAAGATGATTAATATTATTAATTGATTCGGGTGTAATATTATCAATCATTGAAACATTTTTTAAGCCTTCGTACAAAGACCAGACTTTGGTTCGAGAGGTCTTATTAATATTAACCAGATCTTCATAAGCTACCTTAAAAACATCCATATTCAAAACTCTAAAGAGCGCCGCTGACTCATGATAATTATCTAGTAACTTAAAATAAGAAATAATATCTAAAATTATTGGTTTAAAATATAAGCCCTTTAAAGAAACAAATTGATAAGGTAACCCCTGGCGCTTCAACTCCTTAATATATTTGTCAGCAGTATCATTAGCTCTAACTAGAATAGCAAAATCCATCCAAGAGACATCAGCCTTAGCTTGATATTCTGATTTTATCTTTTCAACCACAAATGAGGCTGACTCATGATCACCGTTAAAATTAAAAAACTTAACCCGAGGCGATAAGCTAGGCTCAGGTGTTCGTTTGGCTACTAATTTTTTATTGATTTTTAATTTAGCTTCCAAGCGATTAGGATTATTGTTTTGAATGAAGTGGTAGGCCTTATCTAGAATCTCTTGGTTGGAGCGATAGTTCTCGGTTAAAATAATTTCCTTGGCCTGAGGGTAGTCATCCTTGAATTGGAGGATGTTAGAAATAGAAGCTCCTCTAAATTTATAAACAGAATTATGGACAACAATATTATCAGCCACAAAATTATGAGTCCGATTAACTTCCAAATCATAAACCATTAAATTCTTTTCGACCTCAGTCTTCTTAATAATCTGCTCATAAACTATTTGATTGGAAACAACCACGGGCAAAAACATTCCGGGCAAAATATTCTTAGCTGGAATTACCAGCGCCCTCTTATGGGTTTGATTAGTTTTTCCGACCCTAATCTGAGTATCAATTATTCCCCCAATTTCAGAGTGAATATCCTTAGCTATTTTACCTAAATAAGTTAAATCGATATTGGACAACCTTAAACGACAACCAACTTTAGCCTTGGTCATCTCAAAACCCATCTTTTTTAACTTGCTAATTGTCGGCTGATGAGAAGTTTCAATCATTAACAAATGAGAAACTAAAGGATTTTTTAAAAACAACTTATGATCGCCCTTCGATCGATAATGGCGATAGCACATTTCAATATTAATCTTGATCCTAACTTTATTTCCCCGATTAACTGCCGCCGAAGAAGATTCGTTATCGGATTTATTTGGTAAATAAGAAAACATTTTATGATTATGGGTCACTTCAATTTTTCGGCCACTAGTGGTGGTAAAGGTAATGAGCTTGGCGAGCTTCTT
>JBAYNC010000081.1:0-4949 GCA_041679025.1 Patescibacteria group bacterium | reverse complement strand
TTCACGGTACTAGAGGGCATGATCTTTGATTTCATTGACGGAATGAAGGGTTTAGTCTTTGAGGAACGACGTGGTATCCCTTGCCCCACCAGTGAAATAGAATTATTAGACTTAGTAAAGCAAGGCAAAGGTAGGCTCGAAGCGCATCAAATTTTAAATCATAAATATAATAAAAAATGAAATTAATGAGAATACGGGAACAAATTAAGCAACTAAATAAGAAAGGACAATCATTATGAATCAAGAGATTAAAAGAAAAATTAAACCCGTAATTGTTGTTGTGGGAGGACAGATGGGGAGCGAATCAAAGGGATTAGTAACCGCTCATTTATGTATTGAACACAATGTAGATTATGCCGTCAGGACTGGTGCAATTAATGCAGGGCATACAGTTTATTATGAGGGTAAAAAATACTGTAACCAGCAATTACCAGTCGGATGGATAAATGCCAGTACCAAGTTGATAATAGGAGCTGGCGCGTATGTTAATCCTGAGACTTTAGCCCAAGAAGTTAAAATGATACAGGAGGCGATGCCCGACAGTAATGTTAAAGACAGGATATTTATAGACTTTCGTGCTGGCCTACATACTGATATGCACCACGCCAAAGAGTCGGGTCTGCATGAACGCATGGGTTCAACGGGTGAGGGGTGTTGTGAAGCAATCAAAGATAAGATGAACCGTAATTTTGATTATGCCAAATTCTCAGATCTGCCAATAGCACAAGAGTACCAAATCGTTGACACGGTCTCCATACTGAACCAAGCGTATGAGAAAGGAGAGCAGATCTTATTGGAGGGTACGCAGGGTACTCTATTAGATCTACACATGGGGGATTATCCATTCGTTACCTCCAGACAAACAACGGCCTCTGCATGGATTACTGAGGCTGGATTACCTCCGACTTTTGATTATAACGTTATAATGGTATGTAGGACTATGCCCATCAGGGTAGCCGGGAATTCTGGGCCATTAGACAATGAAACTTGCTGGCCGAGCTTAGCCGTATCTATTAATTCAATACTTAGTAAGTTGGGTAGGCCAATCTTGGTAGACGATAGGGTAGTACTTAGATTCTTGGAATTGGAAAAGAAATACAAAGAAGATAATAAGATGCCCGATAAGTCATTACACATGTATGTTCCACTAGAGAGGCAACAGTTCAGTACACATATATCCCAAATACACAGAGAGGTACTCAAACAGATGACAGAGGAGGAGATCACTGAACTTAAAAAATTATTTGAGTTTACTACTGTTACCAAGAAATTAAGGAGGATTGCCAATTGGTCAGACACTAATATGAAGAGAGCATTACTACTTAATAAACCAAATGGATTAGCCATTAATTTTATAAATTACCTATTCCCATCTTCATGGGGGGTTAAATCATGGGATGAATTAACTTCTTGCATTGAGTATGAAAAAATACTGAAGTACATACACACCAAGAATATAATGTATGGAGTACCAGTTAGGTATATCAATTGTGCGAATGATTGTATTATTAAGGTGCCGGATGACGCAACAAAGGAGATTATATGAGTATGAACAATCGCCTGATCTATATCTGCCATCCTTATAGAGGCGATGGGCTTAATGACATAACAAGGAACATTAATGGTGCAGAAAGTTATGCACGGTTAGCATTAGAGGCTGGGTATTGTCCCATTACTCCGCACAGTTTAACTCCCGCCTTGTTTGGCGTGGTGTGTACTGATGAAGAGGCGATTGTTGCCTATCAGAGGTCATTAATTAAAGCTTGTAGTAAGCTGTTTGTGTGTGGCAAAATCATTAGTAATGGTATGCAGAATGAAATCGAATTCTGCCAGAAGGAGGGAGTGCCGATTGAGTATATATCTAAGAATAATCCAATAAAACCGCATACAATATGATAATATTATATCCAACTAAGTATATTGTATTAGACTTTGAGACTTCTGGTTTAGATCCGACCAAGGATAAAGTAATAGAATTTGCGCTACTATTAAGCAATGAAGAAAAACCCATTAGTCACTTGATAAAATGGCCAAATTTCTGCATCAGTAATAATACCACTGAGATTACGGGCATCACGCAGGACATGATTGATATGGACGGTATAAGCCCCAAGGAGGCATTAAATAAGATTATAGAAACAATTAATACTATGACCATTATTGGGCACAATATCCATAATTTTGATATGAAGTTTTTGTTGATGTGGATACAGAACACCTTAAGCCTCCATTCAACTATGACTTACTACGAGAGATTTAAGAATAACTATGTAGATACGGCGGCTCTATATCGCGGCTGGGTATTAAAAAACCCTCAACGGTACAATGAGAATTTTATAGAATTCGCCAATAGGATATTCAACACTCAAAAATACAGCATTAAATATAACCTTGCTCATTGTTGTAACCAACTGCGAGTACCGATAAAGGAAACACAACACAGGGCGAGTGGTGATGTAATAATCACTAAAAACTTATATAATAAATTATTAGCCATATGATTATTAAAGAACCAATGAAAACGATATATAGGGTACAATTATTGGAAAAATTAAATGCTCTGATTGATCAATTAAATGATGCAGAAATTGACCAATTAATTACGATGCTTACTCCATTGATACCAACCCCACACAAAGTTAATGACAAGACATACCTAATGGAGAACACCGCTTTGTTATGGTTAAGAGAGAATAAAGACATGATAGAACGATGCTTGGGTACTCACCCGACTGATATATTAACTAATATAGATAAAAACACCAACGACGATGTATTACGTACGGAATAAATATTCAACAGCCAAAAAGATAAGAATAGGCGATAGAACGTACGATAGTAAATTTGAGGGTGGGATTGCTAATGAATACATTCTAGATAAAGCAACCAGAAAGATTAAAAACTTTGAGCCTCAAGTAACATTAGATTTAATATGTAATGGGTATGTAATTGGTACATATAGGATAGACTTTGTGGTTTATCACAATGATGGAGACGTAGAACTTGTAGAGGCTAAGGGTCTACCAAGCCCAGAATGGAAGATGAAGTGGAAGGTATTGGAGACTATGGTTAATACCAATCATCAATATCTAGTAGACAAATTCGGTAAGGGTATAAACATTAATATGACCCTCATTAAGCAAAGGTCTAATTGGCAACTTAAAAACATTAAAAAATACAATAATTAAATAAAAACAAAAAAATGAAAAACACAAAACATTATCTGACTGCTAAAAGGCGGTTGGAACAAAAAAAGAAAAAGGCAGTTGTATTGATTATCTCGGTATTAATAGGTGCTGGAGCAATAAGAATCGCTTATATCGGAGCTATTACGCCCATTATGGCTGAATCATACGATTTGACAGCTAACACGCCTAGAAACGCCATTTCAAGCGTCTTAGACGGCAAGGAAATGACAATTAAAGAGAAGATTTGTATTGCCACTAATGGAGAAAATTGTGATGTTATTTATAATTTATGTAAGAAAGAAAGCGGAACTTGGATAACTAATGAGCCACCTTGCCAGAAATACTCAGTAAATAAAAATACTAATGGAACTTTTGACTATTCATATTTACAAATTAATGATGTCCATATAATCGGCAGACCAGCAAGTGAAGGAAAAGGAACAATAACAATGGATTGTGTTTATGACCTCTATTGTGCTAGTCGTTGGGCAAATGAAAAGATAAAAGCAGGTGGCGGGCATATATGGGTAGCTTGGAATAATATTTAACCAACCCCGAAATGGATAACATAAAATAATATATGAAAAAAACTTTTAATTCTTACAAAAATACTGTGGTAAGCTGGGGGAAATCTCAAGCTGAGATAATGAAGTTACTTGGTAAATATGGTATTAGTGAGATTAGATTTACCAACCTTAATTCTGAAACAATGAATCAAGCTGGATTTGAAATGGAAAAGGGAACTATCGCTTTAGTCTTAGAATTTTTTAAGACTACTAAATTAAGTGATGGTTTAGGAGGAAGAATACCAATTAAAATTATTATTCCTGATATTGCTGGAGATGATAAATCAAAAAATCAAGCCTTTAGAGTTTTCTTTTGGTATTTAAAAAATAAGTTTATAGCGATTGATAGCGGATTGGTTGAATTTGAACAGGAATTTATGCCCCATATCTCTATTGGTAAAGGTAATCCTCTTTCAAATATGTATTATGCTTTTAAAGACAAGATTCTGCCGTCTATCGTCAGCGGAAAAAATGCTGATATAAAAATGATTGAATCACCTAAAAAAGATAATTAGCACTCTTGATATTAGAATGCTAATTAAAATAAATATGGAAAAAATAAGACCAGCAATTCGTTTAGGCGACCACCATTCTTTAGAAAGTGTTTCTAGAGTAGTTGATAGGTATGGGGCTATAAAAGACGAAACTTTTGATAAAATAGTAGCTTGGCTTGATAAACATCCTAAAGAATATAAATACGAAATTATAATAGAACTTGGTAATAAAACTATTAAAACTCAACGAATTGGAAGTTTTATTTATAAGATAACTGATAATCAAAAAGACGCAGAAGACACTTTAAAAAATCTCGATTAACCAACCCCGAAAGGGATAACATAAAATAATATATGAAATTTCAAATCAAAAACAGATTTACAAACGAAATAATTGTTGAAGCAGAAGCAAAAACATTAAAAGAAGTAGTGGAAAAAAATAGGGCAAACCTTTCTAGGGCAAACCTTTCTAGGGCAGACCTTTATGGGGCAGACCTTTCTAGGGCAAACCTTTATGAGGCAAACCTTTATGAGGCAAACCTTTATGAGGCAGACCTTTCTAGGGCAGACCTTTCTTGGGCAAAAATTAAGAGTAGTCAAAAAGAAGAATTAATAAAAAGTATAAGGATTATAATTGAAAAATAAAAATTAGGTTAAACCAAAACAAAAAAAGGCGGTATCTCACTGCTAGAAGAAAAAGA
>JBAYNC010000080.1:0-4951 GCA_041679025.1 Patescibacteria group bacterium | reverse complement strand
GAAATGTATATTTTTTTGGATGACACGGCCGATAGTCATGACTTTATAGGGCTCCTTAAATCTAAAGCTAGGGCTGGAATAGAGGTGGCCATTATTGCTGATGCCTTCGGGAGTCTAAATCTAAAACACCAAACCATTGTTGATTTGCGCGAAGCTGGAGTTGAGATTTTATTCTTCAGTCGTTTCTGGCATCGCACTCATCGGAAGATAGTGGTAATCGACAAACGGATAGCCTTTGTTGGTGGTGTTAATATTGAGAAAAAAATCATTAATTGGCAAGACATCCAAATCAAGATGGAAGGCAATAAAACAGTCAAGGCTATCTTACGTTCCTTCGCTCGCACCTACCAATCTTGTGGTGGAAAAAAGAAACATATTATTTCCTATCACCACAAGTCTTTGTTAAAAAAGATAAAATCATTGGTACTAGAGAATCTACCAATTCATAATATTAATTCTTTGATGGATTATTACAAAGATAAAATTATTTCAGCTCAAAAAAGCATTAAAATTATTACCCCTTACTTTATCCCGCCACGATGGCTAATGGCTCTTTTAGATGACGCCAGAAGACGTAATATTGAAATAGAAATAATCATTCCGCGAAATACCGATATTAATATTATCAATAAAGTTAACTACTCCTATGTCTCCCAACTGAAACCGAGCGGAATAAAATTCTATGCTAACCCCAAGATGAATCATGCTAAAATTTTAATAGTTGATGAGAATGAAGCTTTAGTCGGTAGTCAAAATTTAGATTCTTTTTCTTTCGGCCTCAATCTTGAGGTGGGAGTTTTTTTCAAACAAAGAGAAATTGTCAAAGAGCTAACCCAGATCTTCAATATCTGGCGCGATCAATCACCCCCTTTTCAAGCGGCCAAAATTAGATTAAACTGGTGGGAACAAATTAAGGTCAACATAATGCGCCTTTTTCTGTCTATTATCTAAAACCATGAATAAAAACAATAATTATATCAAAATTAGGGGAGCTAAAGTCAATAATCTGAAGAATATTGATATTGATATCCCCCGCGACAAGTTTATCGTTATCACCGGTCTTTCCGGATCCGGTAAGTCATCTCTAGCTTTTGACACTCTTTATGCCGAGGGCCAAAGACGTTATGTTGAATCATTATCATCCTATGCCCGACAATTTGTCGGACTGATGGACCGACCAGAAGTTGACCTCATCGAGGGACTGCCACCGGCCGTCTCAATTGATCAGCGCACCACTGGGCATAATCCTCGTTCCACCGTTGGAACTATTACTGAAATTTATGATTATCTCCGATTAATCTATGCTCGGATTGGAATACCCCATTGTCCAGAATGTCAGCGAAAGCTAAAAAAAGAAAAAAAGAAACTATTTTGTTCCGAGGGCCATATCACCCTCAACGAATTACAACCAGGAGACTTTTCTTTTAATTCTTCCAGCGGGGCCTGCCCTACTTGTAGCGGACTGGGGAACAAGTTGGAAGTTGACTCGGAGCTAATTATCAACCCCAATTTAAGTTTAGCGCAAGGGGCAATCAAACCTTGGACTCATTATAACTCTCATAACCAACAGATGCTTTTAGAGGCTGTCAAAAAATTAGGGGTCAAGAATAATTTTGACATTAACACTCCTCTTAAAAAATTTAGCGAAAAACAAATTGAAATTTTACTCAAAGGAGATAAAGAATTCGAGGGCGTGATGGCTAATTTGGAACGTCGCTATGAAGAAACCGACTCCAGCTATATTCATCAAAAAATCGGACAATATATGCAGTCCCTACCCTGCCCAAAATGTTCCGGGAAGAGATTGAAACCAGAAATTTTAGCAGTCAAAATCGAAGGAGAATCAATTTATGATGTCTCTGAAAAAAATATTTCCGATTGTCGACAATTTTTTGTTGCCCTGGAAAAATCGACTAAGCTCAGCGAACGCGACAAAAAGATTGCCACTCCCGTTGCCAAAGAGATAAAAAGAAAATTGGAATTTATCAAAAATGTTGGCTTAGATTATCTAAACCTTAATCGTCAAGCTAACACGCTTTCCGGTGGTGAGTCACAAAGACTAAGACTGGCCACTCAAATTGGATCAGCCCTCGTTGGTATTTTATATGTTCTAGACGAACCATCAATTGGTCTCCACCAACGAGACAACGACAAATTAATCGAAACTCTAAAAATACTACAAGCTAAAGGTAATACAGTTATTGTTGTTGAACATGACGAGGCAACTATTCTAGCGGCCGACTATGTGATTGATATTGGTCCGGGAGCCGGAGAATATGGCGGTGAAATTATCTTTGCCGGAGAGCCAAAAGATATCAAGAATGATCCTAAGTCATTAACTGGAGCCTATCTTTCTGGGCGCAAAGAAATTCTAGCCTCCCGGGATTACCGTCCTGGCTCTGGTCAACATATTAGTATTTTAGGGGCCAAGGAACATAATCTCAAAAACATTGATGTCCATATTCCTTTAGGGAAATTTGTGGCCATTACTGGTGTCTCTGGATCAGGCAAATCAACCCTGATGACTGATATTTTAGCTAATGCCCTGGCCCGTCATTTCTATCGCTCCAAAGCTCATGCCGGAGAGCATCGAGATATTAAAGGGCTAGAGTTAATTGACAAAGTAATTGATATTGATCAGTCCCCTATCGGTCGAACACCGCGGTCTAATCCCGCCACCTACACTGAAGTCTTTACCCCCATTAGAGATCTTTTTACCACCATCACCGAAGCTAAGATCAAAGGCTACAAAGCAAATCATTTTTCTTTCAATACGACTGGGGGCCGATGTGAAACTTGTAGTGGCGACGGGATTATCAAAATTGAAATGCAATTCTTGCCGGACATTTATATAAAATGTGAAACTTGCCTGGGAGAGCGCTATAAAAAAGAAGTGCTGGAGATAAAATACCACGGAAAAAATATCTTTCAAGTTTTAGAAATGACCGTTCAAGAGGCGCTAGTGTTTTTCAAAGAAGAAAAAAATATTCGACAAAAGCTTCAAACCCTTCATGATGTTGGTTTAGGTTATATTAAATTGGGTCAGAGCTCAACTACTCTTTCCGGTGGTGAAGCCCAGAGAATAAAATTAGCTACCGAATTATCTCGTCCAGCAACTGGCAATACTCTATACATCTTAGACGAGCCAACAACGGGCCTTCATTTTGATGATATCAAAAGACTGCTTGAGGTATTGAATAAATTAGTCGACAAAGGAAATACTGTTTTAATTATTGAACATAATTTAGATATTATTAAATCAGTCGATTGGATTATTGACCTTGGTCCAGAGGGGGGAGACAAAGGTGGCCATCTAGTTGCCTGCGGAACGCCTCAAGAGATTATAAAAGTCAAAAACAGTTGGACTGGAAAATACTTAAAAAAATATTTCTAATCTATGAAAAACAGAAAAAAACTAGGCCTAGCCCTAGGTAGTGGTAGCTTCCGTGGACCAGCTCATATTGGAGTAATCAAGATTTTAGAACAAAATAATATTCCAATTGATTTTCTGGCCGGATCAAGTATTGGCGCTTTAATTGCTGCCCATTATGCTGTTTTCAAAGATATCAAAAGATTAGAGGACGAAGTCTTAGGCAACCGCCAAAAAAAGATTTCACTTCTTTTTGATCTCGCTCGAACCGGTGGTCTTTTGACCGGCAATCGCTTAGAAAAATTTTTCCGCCAAGTATTAGACGGAGCTGAATTTAAGGACGCTAAAATTCCATTAAAGATAGTTGCAACTGACATTGTTCGAGGTGAGCCATTTGTTTTTCAAAAAGGCGATCTAGCCTCGGCTATTAGGGCGAGCGTTTCTGTGCCACTAACGTTTAAACCAGTGAAGTTTAAAGACAAACTACTAATTGATGCCGGGGCCTCTAAACCAATCCCGGATGATATTGTCAGAGATATGGGATCTGATGTTGTTGTAGCCGTCAATCTCTATAATCATTATAAATTCCAAGACAATAACCCTAATACAGCCACTGTCACGATGCGAGGACTGGAAATAATATTAACAAACCTAGCTAAGAGCAACACACATCAAACTGACGTTATGCTTGAACCAATAGTTTCCGGATCCTATCCCGGGTCACGTCTAAAAAAATATTATGACCAGAAAGTAATCTCCAGTATTATCCGCGATGGAGAAAAGATGGCTCTCAATAAGATTGATGAAATTAAATTATTGCTAAAATAAAATTTATGCAAGTTATTATCGCTCCAGAGAAAATAACAAAAACAAAAAAGCCAGTGATCTTTTTGGCTGGAAGCATTGAAATGGGAAAAGCTGAAGACTGGCAAACAAAAGTAGCTAATCAATTAAAAAAATATTCCGGAACATTACTCAATCCTCGCCGAGAACATTGGGGTGAACATTGGAAACAAAGTGTCACCAATAAAAAATTTAAAGAACAATTGGAATGGGAGCTGAAAGGATTAAGCCAAAGTGATTGTGTCGTTTTGTATTTTTCTCCCAAAGCCAAGAGTCCAATCTCACTTTTGGAATTAGGGTTATTTGCTCGAAGTCATAAGATAATTTGTTGCTGTCCTCAAAAATTCTGGCGATATGGCAATGTAGAGTTTATCTGCCAGAAATTCAAAATACCGCTAGTAAGCAATCTGGAAGAACTGATAATAAAATTGGAAAAATCAAAAATCATAAATGACCTACTCCCCGCACTCAAAAAGGCCATCATAAATGATGGTCTTTTTTCATACGGGGTTTCTTGTTATCGGTCATCAAAACCCGAGCGTACTAACTTGAGGCATATCCTTCTGGCCTTGCCATGCGATGTATTTTTTTATTTGATCTTCATTAAGTCCAATGGTTGATGAAAAATATCCAACGCTCCAGATGCCGCCATCAAGATACATTGTTTTAATAAATTTAAACTTCTTTTTGAGATGAGCGCTGGACATCGATTTCAATTGTTGAACGGCGGCCGCCACT
>JBAYNC010000079.1:0-4992 GCA_041679025.1 Patescibacteria group bacterium | reverse complement strand
GTTGATGCTCTAAAACAACTCATCAAAAATGAAGAAGATGAGCTAACAAGGAAGAAAAAGGTTTTGGATGACATTAGTCTGTCAATTAAAGCTTTACATCGCGAAAGTATTAATGTTCCAGAGGTGGTGGTCTTTGAGGGGCAAGACGGTTTGAAAAAAATATATACCTCAATGCTTCGTCAGGCCCAAAGCGGAGCCACGATGATGATTATCAGAGACGAATTTGTTTGGCAAGAAGAATGGTTGTTTGTATTTAAGGAGGAATGGCATAATAAGGTCAAAAGAATGCGTCAGGAAAAAAATATTCAAACTAAGTTATTGATTAATAGATCGCCTCTAGAAAAAAAGAAGCTTAATTATTATCAGTCCCGGAAAGGCCTGGAGTTTAAATACTTGCCAACCAAGGATACTGTTTCTAATTTTGCTCAATATATTATTGGCGATACGGTCAGTATTTTGTCGACTGAAAATAATAACCCAGTTGGGATTAAGATTGTTAATAAGCATTTAGCTGATAATTATAAAGTTATTTTTAACGGTCTTTGGGCTATTGGTAATAATAAAAAATAGCCTCCATAGTCCAATGGATAGAACGCAGGTTTCCGGAACCTGTAATGTAGGTTCGATTCTTACTGGGGGCACATCAGTAGTTTTATCAGATTGAAGCTTTGTTATGTAATTTTTTTTGTGTTAGTATATATAATATAAAAGTGATTATGGAAAACAATATTTTAGGTTGTTGTCTTTAATTATTACAATAAATATGATTAATTTAAAAAAGTTCTTAATGGCTCTGGTCTGTTTATTATCTTTAAGTTTGGCGGGCTGTGGTCGAGCCGAGAAAGTAAAAGAAACCAAAGGCGGTTGTGACTTGGCCTGCGCTAACTACGTTGATAAATGTTTGACACTGGTTCCTGGCGCCACTCAGCAATTATATGTAGATGGTTTGGACTCTTGCGTGCAAGAGTGTCAAGGTTGGGGAAGCGAAAAAACGGAATGTATTCTAAATGCTCAGAATTGTACATCGATGACCGATGAGTGTGAGCTATAATCAAAACGAAGTATATGCCAAAACCATGGTTTAAAAAAACTGGCTGGATTCATCGCCCGATTACTTGGGCGGGGTATTTTTCTTTGTTATTCTTTTTGTTGTTTGCGGTCAATATTGTTGTTATTGTTGGCTTGAGATCTAATTCTATTCCTGATACTTTTTTGGGATCTCTACCTTATTTAATTTCTGTCTTCTTGCTCTATGAATGGGTTGCTTGGCGCCAGAGCTTGAATCGTAAATAATTATTGTCTATCAAAAAACCACCTAAGATATTAGATGGTTTTTTATTTTTATCCTAAACTATTTTGTGTCTTTCATCACCCAGAGGAAATAATAACTGATGAGCATTAAAACGGCTAGAATCAGGAAGACAAATTGAACCGGATAGAATATCAAAATGATTGTTCCGAGTCCGGTTCCGACTAGGTATCCGAGCGGCTGTGTGGTTCTAAAGAAATTAATTAGGCCAACGTTTTTGGCATTGATAAGTTTGAAAAAATAAGCTTCACGCATCGCCTCAATTAAAGCTGCTCCAGTTCGACTAAAGAATAAGATTAAACCCCAGACTACAATATTGGTTGACTTTACCGAGAAGAAAAGAAAGAGGGAAATGATTAAAATGGTAAAGCCGACAGCCATAATTTCTTTCTCTCCGAGATATTTGTCAGCGATTATTCCAGCTGGAATTTCAAAGATGATAAAAGGCAGAAGCATAAACGAGAAGGCAATTCCTAATTGACCCCAAGATAATCCAATCGTTTCGTGTAGATATAGTGGCATATAAACCACGGCTAGACTATAAAACAAGTGAAGTAAAATAGCTAGTGAAAAAATACTTCTAATGTCTCTATTTTTGAAAGTCTTTTTGATGGTTTGCCAAACATGATCTTTGTCGTATTTTATCTTGTCTTTTAGATTACGGCCCTTCTCTATAAAAATAATATAGAAGGGAACTAATAGGGCTGCGGCCAAAAGATATACCGGGCGATAATTAGAGTCATTAATAAAATAACTGGCAATCGTTGGAGCAATAACCCAGCCCAGATTCATAAAAGTAAAATAGGTGGCCCTAGTTCGACCGACGCTTTTGACGGCCGTAAAGCTTTCTACAAAAATATCCATGTTAATCCAGATGAGGGTAAAACTGGACATCAGAAGAATGAAGGCTATTAGCAGAGTAAAGGCAGAGTTGGCAAAATACATGGCCATGAGAGATGCAAAATTGCAGCCAATGACAAATTGCGAAACGCGATAATTTTTGAAGCGCTCAATTAGCCGAGGATATATTAGAATTAGTAGAAAGGTAATGATATTAGAGGCAACAAAAAAGAGACCAATGCTTTCGGCACTCACAAATTCTTTGATGTAATTAGATTCAATATAGGTTGGAATGGCAGTTGAAACAGCTAGAATAAAACCCAAAAAATAGAGAATTTTTAGGCTTCGTTGGTTAAACAATTTCTTTCGGGCGACGGTTAATTTGGACATAAGGTGAAAGTAAAATAATTAGTGAGATAATAATAAAAAATAGACTGATAATTTGGGGCCAGCGCATCCCCCACCATATAACAGTATCATCAATTCGGATAAATTCCAAAATGAATCTTAGAGCTGAATATAAAATAATATAAATTAGGAAGGTCGAGCGGAAAAATGATATTTTTGGCTTTTTTTTGATAATTAAATAATGGCAATAAATTAGAACCACGAAGATTAATAAACTCCCCAGGGATTCATATAGAAATGTCGGATGAAAATAATTAGCCGAGATAAAATTATTGTTTCGATTAATAAGGTCAATTGGTATGCCCCACGGCAGACTAGTTGGTTCGCCAAATAATTCTTGATTAAAATAATTTCCCCATCTTCCAACCGCTTGACCCAGAGCTAGGGCTGGAACGATAATGGCGCTTAATTGCCAAAAATTATATTCTTTATTTTTTTTAATAAATAACCAAAGCGCCACCCCACCTCCCAATATACCGCCATGAATAGCTAACCCTCCTTGCCAAACCTTGATCATTTCTATTGGGCTTGATAGGTAATAAGGAAACTCTAAAAATATTTCATAGATTCTGGCTCCCAATAATCCGCCGATGATGAGACAGAACGACAGATCGATTATCTTCTCACTGGGGATATTATAACGTTTAGCAATGAGCATGGCGGTTATAATTCCTAGAACCATAGCCAGAACTACAAATAACCCATACCAATAAATGGTTATTGGACCAAGAGTTACTAGTTCTGGTTGAGGATGGAAGTTGTGGAGAAAACTAATCATATATGAATAATATCAGATTTTGGGATTTAAAAAAAGAGCCAAAATATTGATTTTGACCCTTTTCTTTGATTTGGTGCGGGCGGAGGGACTCGAACCCTCACGCGAGTTGCACATGCTCCTAAGGCATGCGTGTCTACCAGTTCCACCACGCCCGCTTTTTGTGGTATAATACAACTAAGAAGATTATAAACTAGTAAAATAATTAAATCAATATGATAGCACCAAAATTTACTCGGTTCTTCAATGAACTAAATATTAAGGATGTGCCTTCGGTTGGAGGTAAAAATGCTTCGCTGGGGGAAATGTATCAACATTTATCTAAAGTTGGGGTTTCAGTCCCCAATGGTTTTGCAACAACCGCTGAGGCTTATCGTAAATTTTTGGAAGATAGTGGTTTAAAGAAAAAAATTAAAACCATCTTGTCTGATCTAAATACTCATGATGTTAATAGTCTCACTAAAAAGGCGAAACAAGTGCGGGAATTAATTGTGGCTACTCCGATGCCGAAAGAATTAGAAAAAAATATTGTTGAATCTTACCAAAAATTAAATAAACTTTATAAAGCTAAAAACTTGTCAGTCGCTGTCAGATCGAGCGCTACTGCTGAAGATTTACCTGATGCTTCTTTCGCCGGGCAACAAGAAACTTATTTAAATGTTCAAGGTAATAAAGAATTATTATTAGCGGTACGAAAATGTATTGCCTCTTTATTTACCGCTCGAGCTATTTCTTACCGGGTTGATAAAGGTTTTGATCATTTCAAAATTGCTTTGTCAGTTGGAGTTCAGAAGATGATTCACTCTGAGTCTTCCGGTGTCATGTTTAGTATTGATACGGAATCTGGTTTCAAAGATGTAGTTTTGGTTAGCTCTATTTATGGACTGGGTGAGAATATTGTTCAAGGAACTGTTAACCCTGATGAATTTATTTACTTCAAGCCGACCGGAGCTATTATTTCCAAAAAATTAGGAAACAAACAATTAAAGATGGTCTATAGTTCTGACCCTAAAAACCCAACTAAGAATATCAAGGTCTCGGCTTCCGATCAAAATAAGCCATCTATTTCTGATGCTCAGGTTAAGCAATTGGCTAAGTGGGCGATGATTATTGAGAATCATTATAAAAAGCCAATGGATATGGAGTGGGCCTTAGATGAGAATGATAAAAAATTATATATTATTCAGGCTCGTCCGGAGACTGTTCAGAGCTTGCGTAATCTAAATATTGTTGAGCAATATAAATTATCTAAAAAAGGTGAAGTTATTTTGTCTGGTCAGGCAGTGGGAAATAAGATTGGTTCCGGTGTGGCTCATAAGATTATTGATGTTAAGGAAATTTCTAACTTTAAACCGGGTCAGGTTTTAGTAACCGATATGACCGATCCTGATTGGGAGCCAATCATGAAAATCGCTGGGGCGATTGTAACTGATAAGGGTGGTCGGACTTGCCATGCAGCGATTGTTTCTCGAGAATTGGGAATACCATGTATAGTTGGAACTAATAATGTTACCTCCAAGGTCAAGAATGGTCAGAAAATAACTGTCTCTTGTGCTGAGGGTGATCAAGGATTTGTTTATGACGGAATTATTCCTTTTAAGGTAGAAAAGACTGATATTAAAAATCTAAAGAAACCAAAAACTAAGATTATGATGAACGT
>JBAYNC010000078.1:0-5009 GCA_041679025.1 Patescibacteria group bacterium | reverse complement strand
CTGTTAATATTATTTTTTTAATCCTATTTTCTGATTTAACAACCTTTTTCACCTCTGCCTTGAATTTAATATCCACCTGAGATGACTCTAAATAACTAATCAAAATCTGAAGAACTTCCTGGGCTGAATTACTCTTAGGAAAAACTCGGTTTTCTTCTTCAATTTTAGATTTGAGACCACGATCGGAAAAGAATTCAATAATTTCTGTTGGTCCAAATCGGCTCAATCCTGATAATAACCAACGCCCTGAAGGACCAAAACTATCAGCTATAGCTCGAATACTTTTGAGATTGGTAAAATTACAACGACCACCACCGGTCGCCAAAAGCTTGACCCCCAAGTTCTGGTTTTTTTCCAATAAAACCACATTAGCCCCTAACTCACCGGCCCGACCAGCAGCTATCATTCCCGACGGTCCACCGCCGATAACGGCAATATCATATTTCATAATAATTAAAATTATTGACTAACAGTTAAGTCAACACCCAACTCCGACTTACAAGAATAAACTATGATCCTATTATTATCACTCATTTTAACAGCATAATAAGTTAAATTTGAATCCCCTAACAGATAATCGCTAGGAATATCTGACAGGTATTTTGGTACCAACGAAGGCCTTAAATTTAAACAACTAGAAGCTCCAATTGCCCGACCGCACCTAATATTGCAACCGGAATTAGCTTGACCTATAATTCTCAAACTATTATCAATTCCGGCTGGTGCCTCTTGATTATCAATAATATATTGATTAATAGCGTTGGAAATAGCTTGAACGTCAGAAGACCGCCTAGAATTTCTCATTTCGGCCAATCTCTTTTGCGGGTTAACAAGCAAGATAATCAACACAACAATAAGACCGATCATAAAAATAACTGTCAAAACCTCAAACGATGTAAAGGCTTTAATCCTTTTCATACTGATAAAAATAATTATCACTAAACTATTTTTTATATTTCTAGTATTATTATAACATAATATCAAATAATAGACTAAATATTCATTAAGCGCTATAATAGATAATAATAATTTACTAACAAAAATCATATGGAAGAACAAAAACACCATAAACACCACGAACAACAATGTTGTGGTGGTCATCATGGCAAAACTATGAGCTGCAATTGTCTCAGTAAGCCATGGATGAGACTTTTAATTCTCTTCTGCGCCGCTCTAGTTGTTTTTTACATTGGAGTTTGCGTCGGAGTCAAAGCCAACAAGTTTCAAGGCGATCGCTTTAACTATCAAAAATCAGGCAGCCAAAATTTTGAATGCCCGATGAGACGTCTCTAATTAGCTACTCAATAAAAAAAACTACTCCTTAACAAAATTGGAGTAGTTTTTTTGTAGGCAATAAATAATTAATCTAATCCGTGAGCCATACTCTCGTGAATTCCAGAGGAAGTTAGAGAAATAAAATCAGCTTTACCTCGAATACTATCAATATCAGAAACACCCATATAGGTCATACCAGAAGCAACGCCACCTAAGAGTTTTTTGACTATTGGCACTACCGACCCCTTATAAGGAGAAAGGGTGGCCTCACCTTCAATGTTAACGATTTCATTTTCTTTCTTTCCATCCAAAGTCATCTTTTTAAGAGTGGCTGAGAAACTAGCCATGCCCCGATATTCTTTATATTGTTTACCATCTTTGACAATTAATTCCCCTGGAGCTTCATCAGTACCAGAAAAAATTGAACCAGACATAATAGTATTAGCTCCTGCCCCCAAAGCCTTCACAATATCACCAGAATTTTTTATCCCACCGTCAGCACAAATTGGCACCCTGCCCTGACTAGCCTCATAGACATCCATAATGGCTGTAATCTGAGGAACTCCGGCTCCAGTCATAATTCTAGTGGTACACATTGACCCTGGACCGATACCAACCTTGAGAGCATCAGCTCCTTTACTGATAAAGTACTCGGCAGCATCCTTAGTAGCGATATTACCAACAACAATATCAATTTTAGGATAGGTAAGTTTTAAATAGTCCAAGGTCTTGCCAACATACTTAGAATGACCATGGGCCACGTCAAGCACTAGAACATCAACTCCAGCTGAAATTAATGCCTTAGCTCGATCCAAATAATCCTTAACTCCAATCGCCGCTGCTGTCAGAAGTCCCTGAGCCTTAACCTTTTTAACCTCTTCAGCTTGAGTTGGAATTTCTAAAAAACGATGGATAACTCCAACCCCACCCAAACGACCAACCGCAATAGCCATGGCACTCTCACAAACAGTATCCATATTAGCCACTACCAGAGGAATATCAATTTGATGATTCTTGGTAAATTGCGTTTTGAAAGAAACATCCTTGCGAGAAACAACTCGGTTGTATTTAGGAACGATTAGAACATCATCAAATGAATATCCAGAGCCTATAATTCGAGCCATATAATTAAAATTAGTTTATATTAAAAATAATTTATCGACCAATAATTCTGATTATCCTGACAAATAATCCCTGCCACCACGGCGCAACGTAACGCAGACGAGGCCGAGATGATTCTACCGCGCGGACGATCTTTCTGACAATTGACTTGGTACTTTTTCTTTCCAACAGCCTAAACATCGCCTCTTCTTGTTTCTTTATTTTTCCCATTAGTTTATAAAAATAAGAATTCTCACTCATCCAAGTATATTTAGTCGCCATCACCTTCTGATTGAAACCAGTATGGTAAGTTCCTGGCTCAACCACAGAAATCTTGACCCCCGAAGACAACATCTTCAACTCTTGGCGTAAGATATCGGCCATAGCTGACAAAGAAAACTTGGTTAAGCAATATGGCCCCCAAAAAGGCATTGGCATTCGGCCGGCAATAGAACTGATAATAATAACGCGACCAGAATCTCGTTGAATCATTTTTTTCAAAACTAATTGGGTGAGCTCCAATGTTCCAAATAGATTAGTCTCAAAATTAACCCTGACGCGTTCCATTGGGACTTCAGATAAAGACCCGGACTCTCCAATGCCGGCATTATTAATCAAAATATCAATATCTAAATCCAATATTTTCTGGCGATCTGATTCGCTGGTAATATCCAACTTAAAAATCTCCAAAGAGACTCCCCGCTCCTTAGCTTCTAATTTTAAATCATGAGCAGAATCTTCACGGTAAACTGTAGCTATAACGCGATAGCCTAACGAGGCTAGGGCTAAGGCCGTATCGCGACCAATCCCACCTCGAGAACCAGTAATTAAAACTGTTTTTTTAATCATATTTTAATTTATTTAAGCACTTCAATAACACTAGCTTCTATTTCTGGCACACACTCTCCAAAAACCGAATTAGCATAAGCACAAGTCATTCCAAGCAACCTCCCTTTAATCCGAATATGGCCGTTAATATCGCCCTGATATTTTCCCCCGGCATCAACATAAAACTGCGAATACTCACCAGCCAGATCAAGATTTCTAACCCCCAAATCTAAACCACTAACAAAGGTCGCTATGACTTGGGCCTCAACCACCAAATCTTCTTGGTCCAAAGGGATGTCCTCACAACCGCAATCAACAAGATTATTCCTAACAACTAAATGATGGTAATAATTATTTTGACTAAACTCCGAAGCTAGGGCCTGATTTATTAAAGTAATTTTTTTAGAAACAATAATCACAAAAAACGACAATAAAATAATAGTGGCACCAACCATCCAAAAAAGAATACTGGCTGTCTTCGGGGCTATTTTAATTACCATATTTTTTGATTATTTAAAAAATAACTTAAAAAACAAAAACAAATTTTCTAAAACCAACAAAGGCATACCAATCACAAAATACCATTTCTGCGTCTTATGTCGAAAAAGAAACATTCCGGCATAAATTCCAATTCCTCCCAAAAATAAGGCCAAAAGAAATAAAGTTCTTTCACTTATTCTCCGCGCACCTCTTTGTTGGGACTTCTTTTTATCCCAAAACATTATTAACAAGGAAAAAATGTTAATAATTAATAGGAGGATAATGATATTGGAACTAGTAATTATCATAGGTTAAATCGAATTAATTATATCATTTTATAGCCAAATAAAAAAGCCCATTTTAATGAGCCTTTTTAGAATCAACTATAATATGTTTATTGTTATTCAGATCCCAATTTCTTCTTAATTCTAGCCACCACGTCATCCAAGGACCAATTAGTCTTCAACATATATTCACAGGATCCACCCAGAGCTAAACCGATATTTAGTTTACCGCCCTCATTATCAACATCTTTGACATTGGTTAGAATAATAATATTAGCCTTTGCCCCCCAACGATCCTTGCGCAAACTTTTAAGCATCATAAGTCCATCAACTCGAGGCATTAAAAGATCTAACAAAATTAAATCAGGATGCTGAGCCAAGGCCAATTTCAAACCTTCTCCGCCATCAAGGGCGGTGATAACATCAAACCCTTCGGCCATCAGTCTCTCTTTTAAAACATTCAATAAGATTATTTCGTCTTCAACCACTAAAAGCAAAATCTTCTTGTTAAGCTTAGTCATAAATTTATTTTTTATTTTTATCTTTAATTATAGTTAAATAAAAGGTAGTGCCGGACTCCAAATCAGACTTAAACCAAATGCTTCCACCGCTAGCCTCGGCCATTCTTTTCGCAATATATAATCCCAGTCCAGTTCCGGCCGGTTCTAGCTTTTCCGCTCCAATCCCTCGAGCAAATTTATCAAAAGAACTTATTTTTTCCACCAAAGAAAAATCCATCACACCATCATTATGAATAGAAATCAAATAATCATCGGGCCGATCCTCAGCAACAATCTCTATCTTTTTTGAATCTTCTTTGGAATAAATAATGGCATTGCTCAAAAGATTCTGTAAAATTTCATAAACTAAAATTGGGTCGCAATAAACCTTTTTTAAGCTGGAAGGGATCTCAAGTATAATATTATTTTTTCTAGCACTCGCTAAAACTTGAAAAAAATTAGACAAATAACTGATTAATTTATTAATATCAACCATTTTTTTAACCCCCTCAATTTGACCACTAATATTATTTAATCTTTG
>JBAYNC010000077.1:0-5037 GCA_041679025.1 Patescibacteria group bacterium | reverse complement strand
GTCGACATCCGTTCAACAATGGGTCCCGAGGTTATATAATTTTATTGATTAAGTCTGAATGTATTATAGCATAAATTCGGGGTGAAGTTAAGAGCTGATTTTGGGGGTGATTTTTGGAATTTTGACGAATGGATTATTATGTTATTGATTTGGTTGTGGATAAGTGAATTTTTTTACAATTTGGCTAATATTTAGCTGTTTTCAAATTGACTTTTAACGGTTGCGGTGGTAAAATTTTGGTATAAAAAACAAGATATGCCAAAAAGAATTAGCGATTTATTAAATATAGACAGTGCTATTCTGGATAGTAAGGGAGTTTTTGACTCCTTTGTTGATGTTGATTCAAAACTTTATATTGACCCCAGTCTTTTAGAGCATAATGATATCCCAGAATTGTCAGATTCGCATAATAAATTTAAGAATTATTTTAATGAAATAATTATATTATTAAGCAAATCTGTTGGCCAAGATGTTTTTCGTAGGGGTGCATTGAAACGATTAATAATAAAAGAAAATAATTTAATTCATTTAGGATATTCGAGCAATAACCCAGGAAGTGCAATTGGTAAAAAAATAGCCTCAGAAATTTTAGAAACGGCAATAGCTTTAATTAAAGAAGGGATTACTGACCCAATAATTTTTGAACTTCTTGGATTATTTGAAGAAGGAGTGGGTGCTGACAGAATTAGTGATATGACTGCTCATATAATTTTTAATGATTTGGTTTTATTTACTAAAAGAATATCTAAAGAACTAAATTTAAAAGTAGGAGATGTTGGCTTGCCATTGAATATTAAGAACAATAAGCCAATAATTTTTATCCCAAAAAATATTTTAAGAGATTTGCCTGTTGCCTATGACTGGAGCAGTATAGATTATGTTTGCCAGCATAACCGAGAATTGAGAGAAAGGGTTAATAAAATAATAGGAAATAATTGGAAAAAGGCTACCAGGGTTAGTAAAAAAGTTTTGAAAAATATTATTCTCAGCAATCCAGAACTCCTCAAAGATTTAATTGATAAATATGGTAAAAAAGTTAAGACCCCATATGATTTTAAGATTGACCCCGCTGGCGAAGTGATATGGGCAAATTTATCGAAACGAGCAGTTGACGAATATCCAATTGATTTCGGAGTCATAAAGGAAGTTGATAAAAATAGTTTATTGGATATCGTTGAAAAAATATGTAAGCAATTTTCTCAGTTAATAGAGTATAATGGTTGGTTTGAATTTCTATATAATAAAAATAAATTAAGGCACGAAAGATTTGCTCAAAAATTATTTTATGGCGTAGCCGATTCTTATTGTGAGGCCAATAATTTAGATTTATCTCGTGAATCAAATGCTGGGAATGGTTCGGTCGATTTCAAAATTTCAAGAGGGTATTTTTATAAAATTAATGTAGAGATAAAATATTCTAGCAATCCAAATCTATTAAAAGGTTTTTCTCGACAATTACCAGCATATAATAAGGCAGAAAAAGCAGATAAAAGCGTATATGTTGTCATAAAAACTGAAAATAATTCTAAAAAAATAGATAATCTTTTTAATTTGAAAGAAGAAATATTAAAAAATGAATCGTCAGCCCCCGATTTAATTATCGTTGATGGCCGAAAAAAGAAAACTCCTAGTCGTATTAGATAAATCTATATGAATAATAAATTAGATACAAAATTATCTCAACAATATACTAGTAATTCTCAAAAAATTAGAGTCTTAACTGAGGCCTGGGTTGAGAATGAGATTTTTTGTCCCGCCTGTGGTTCGTTAATGATTAACTATGAAAATAATCGCCCAGTTGCCGATTTTCATTGTGGTAAATGCCGAGAGGAGTATGAGCTAAAAAGCAAAAAAGATTCTATCGGTTCTAAAATAGTTGACGGTGCTTATAAGACAATGATTGAAAGATTGGGGAGCGATAATAATCCTAATTTTTTCTTTTTAAATTATGACTTGGGGAAAATGGAAGTCTTAAATTTTTTTGTAATTCCAAAACATTTTTTTATTCCGGAAATAATTGAAAAGAGAAAGCCGTTATCTGATACTGCTCGCCGAGCTGGTTGGGTTGGTTGTAATATAGTAATTAAAGACATTCCGCAAACTGGAAAAATATTTTATATTAAAGACGGAAAAATTGAGCCCAAAGAAGTAATTTTGGATTCGTGGCATAAAACATTATTTTTAAGAGAAGAAAAAAAGGTTGAAAGCAAAGGTTGGATTTTAGATATAATGAAGTGTATTGATAAAATAGGGCAGCAGGAGTTTAAGTTAGAAGATGTTTATAGGTTTGAAAAAGAATTAGAAATTAAGCACCCTAATAATAAGCACATCAAAGACAAAATTCGTCAGCAATTACAATTTTTGCGTGATAAGAACTATTTAAAATTCGTCAGTAGCGGTAAATATAAATTAATATGAAAATAGATGTAGCCGTATTTAATAGTATTGTTAAGCCGTTGCTTTGGTTAACGAAATTTTTTAATGACGAAAAAGCAGTCGTGGTTTGCAAGGGATATGGCGATGATTGGGATTATTACACTGGCTTGTATTGGGAAGAAGATAAAAGTATTAATCTTAGGGATTATAATAATTTTAGGCTTTGGCTAAATTTTAAATTTTAAAAATATGCGTTATTTTATTTTTTTAACTCAAGAGGGTTTGGTTAAGACTCCCGAAAATATAGATATTGAGAACCTACAGGTTTTAGGAACCGCTAAAGGGGAGGACGGAGATGAGGCTTTTAAAAATTTAATAAAAGAAAATGAATATTTAACCGATACTGACTATGAAGAAGTTTTGGCTATGGAATTGAAAGACGAGAAACAACACTATTTTTCATTAAGAAATAAATAATATGGATTTAACAAAAATTATCTGGGAAGCATTTAAGCCTTATTGGTGGATATTGCTATTAATTATTTTAGGATACTTGGTAATGGAATTTATTTCAGCCCTAATTAATAGGCGACAAGACGATAAAAAATATTCTACCATTGAGGAGATACATTCTGATAGAAATTTATTGAACAGTTTAAGAAACCTTAAACCTTCAGATTTTGAGAATTATATAGCCTATTTGTTTAATAAATTAGGATTTTCTACAGAATTAGTTGGCGGTAGTTATGACGGGGGCGTAGATGTTATTGCCGTTAAAGATAATATTAAATATTATATTCAGTGTAAAAAATTTATCACATCGCAAGTAAGCGTTGGCGATGTGCGTAATTTTTATGGAGCATTAGTCGACCATTTAGCAAACGGCAAGGGATATTTTATTACTACAAATAAATTTACTTTAGAGGCTGAAAGATTTGCCGAAGACAAACCCATTGAGCTAATTGACGGTTATCGATTGATTGAATATATTAGATTGTCTAAAAGTGAAAATGATATTATTCCAACTAAAAAAGAGGAATCTAAAAAATGTCCCCAATGTGGTGGAAATTTAATCGAAAAAATAGGGAAGTATGGTAAATTTTTTGGTTGTTCAAATTATCCTAAATGTAGGTTTACTAAAAAATTATAACTTTATACAATTTAGAGCTTTATGAGTTTTAAAATAAAATCTAATTTTATTTATAGTTTCAAAATCGGAGATAATATCTGCTATAATTTTGAAATTCTTAATACTCTTTATAAATATTTCGAAGAAGAAAATGACAGAAATAAACTTTTGTTATGTAAGTCGATTACTATAACGGTTATTTCTATTATTGAGGCTTTGCTCATTGATTTTTATTATAGAATAAATTCATTGGTTAGGGAGGGCGTTCCTGGATTTGACCCAGATATGTTAAAGGTAGTTAGAGAAGACATTTCTAAAGATAAGGAATTTTTTAAATTTGAAAAAATAATAAAAAATATAAAAGAAAAAAACTTATTCAATAAGAGTGAGTCTTTTTATGATGCATTGGATAAGCTAAGAAAACTTAGGAATAGAATACATATTCAGAACCAAAAACAATTTGTCGAACCAGATGAAGCTCTGGCCTTTAATCATAATAGAAGAGAGTTGTCGGAAATAATTTGTGAGATAATACTGAAAAAATTAGAAAGCGAGCATGGCCGAGGAGAGACTTTTGACTATGTTAATGATTTCTTCGCTCCTTGGGGTCCGCATTATTGATTTATTTTAAATCTCCTTATTTTTTTAACATAAATCCACCCCTCATACCCCAATATCTCACTCCGAACCGCCTTTACTAAGCGGTGCAACTAGAGGAATTAAAGAGGCGAAAGCCTCTTTTTTCGTAGTGTTTATGCGGGTTTGAGGCAGTTCTGACTTTATTAAAATATTTGACAATCGTCTATTATTCGTCTATAATACGTATATATGTTTAAGCCAAAATATACAATTTCCAATAGATTGTTGGGAAATATTAAAAGAATTGCTGAACTTGTGACTGATTTAAATAACCGAAGTTTTTCGGATGTAGTTCTGGCTGAACTGGAAAAACGAGCCCGGGAAGTATCAGCATATTCATCCACGAGTATTGAGGGTAATCCGTTGCCATTAACGGATGTTAAGAGGATTTTAAAAAATAAGCCCGAGCATGTTCGCGATAGTGAAAAAGAGGTTTTAAATTATAATAAGGCACTGGTAGAATTAGACGCTTTAATTAAATCCGACAAAATAGTCTTTGACACCGAATTAATTTTGAAAATTCAGAAAACTATTACCAACGAGTTAATTGAAGATTATCGTTGTGGGCAGATTCGACAAGAGCCAGTTTTTGTTAATAACCCAAAAACTCGCCAGACTATTTATTTGCCCCCAGATCACGTTGAAGTAAATAGTTTATTAGATGAATTGTTTTATTATTTAAGTGATAATAAAGATATAATTGATCCCCTAATTTTGGCTGGTATTTTTCATAAGCAATTTGTGGTAATTCATCCGTTTATTGATGGCAATGGTCGCACTGCTAGGTTAGCTACTAAAATGTTATTAGCTAAAATGGGATTAAATACTTTTAATCTTTTTAGTTTTGAGAATTATTATAATCAAAATGTTAGTAAATATTTTCAAGAAGTCGG
>JBAYNC010000076.1:0-5159 GCA_041679025.1 Patescibacteria group bacterium | reverse complement strand
GGGGATGAATGGTGCCTGGAGTTTCGACGGAAGCTTTGACGCGAAGCGACGATAACAAGAAACCCCGTATGAAAAAAGACCATCATTTATGATGGCCTTTTTGAGTGCGGGGAGTAGGTCATTTATTCAGCCATTTTAATGGCAGCATCCAATGTTAAGTCCATTGGCGGTTTTGCTTCCGGTAATTCAATTTTCTTGAAATCTCCTTCGGCCGCCAACATGCAGGCTCGCAAGAATCCTTGTCGGCCGATAAATATAGCATTTTGGCCGGTAAGTTTGCTGTCGCCTTCCCGAAAAACAACTTGAGTCCCGGGGACTTCGGTGATTGATAAAACTGCGGCTTCAGTATGCCTTTTGCTGTTTAGATCTTCTATAGCAACCCCCAGTACGACTATTCTTTTGTCTTTTAGGGTATAGCGTAGGAAGGCGTCAACGCAACCGGTTAAATGATTGGCCCAGCCAGCGGCGGTGATTATAATATCAACTTTCATTTCGACCAATTTCTTTAACAACGCTTGAGTCTCAAGCGTGTTTCGATGTTGGCTTCTAATATAGACACCAACAACTTTGAGATTCGGATCACCTTTAAGATATTTTAGGCCGTCTAGGCATTGCGCCAGATCGTTCCTTGATCCGATGATGATAGCAACTTTTAATTTTTTTCCCATTGTTCGTTTTTTTGAGGTTAAATTTCTACTCCCATTTCTTCTCTTTGATAATCTTCTAAACTGCAGCTGGTAATTAGCTTGAAGATTGTCAAATATCTTCTGGTGGTTTCTTGCGAAATCTCATCCGGAAGCTCCAAGCTATGCACAAAACTGACATGTTCAGGGTTCGCCGGATTTAATTTGTTAATTCCCACGACTCCAAATGGAGTTTCAACTTTAGATCCCCAGTCTCGGACAATTTGCTTGTCATAGAAATAAGGATCGCGACCTTCAGCCATGGCTTTTTTCCAATCTTCGGCAAGAGCGAAGCGGGAAGAGTCCGGAGTCAATATTTCGTCAACAATTTCCATTCCAGCCACTTCGAACTTGGTGTCGAGAATCAAAACCCCCCGGCTCTCAGCATATTCATAGGCTTTCAAGTAAGCTTTGGCCAGATTTTCGACTACTGCTTCTATTTCTGCCCTTGATTTTGTTTTCGTCATTTCGGCAAAAAAGTAATCCACATCAACATTGACATCATGACCCACATCTTCCTTGGTAGATGGGGTAAAAATTGGCTTGTCCAATTTAGACCATTTAGGAAGATTGGGAGGAAGGAGATGTCCGCCAGCCATACTGGTTTCCTGATATTTTTTAAATACCGATCCGCCGATAAAGAGACGGAAGATCATTTCAAAGATGTAAATTAATCCCGTCAGATCTTTGACCACCAAACATCGTTCAATCGGCAGATTTGGGAGTCGGCCTGCTTTTAGTCCATAAGCGGCATTAAATCTCTCGTCGATTTTTGATGCGACTAAGTGATGGCTAAATTTATCTCCTAATACCTTGGTTAGCCAGAAATGAGTCAGGGCAGTTAACACTTCGCCTTTTTTGGTGATTAAGGCATTTAAAACGAAATCAAAAATACTAATCCTGTCTGTGGCTACAACCAGCAGCCGGTCAAGGTTTAATCTCCAGGTGTCTCTGACTTTTCCTTGTGATACGCGGGTTAACCCGCAGCTAGACAAATATTCTGATAATTCGTCATTTTGTAGATTTTTTGGAATTTTTCCCATGCTGTATATTTTTTAATGAACACTACTAAGGATTACGACTCCTTATTTACGACATCAAAGATGTAAGATGATATTAGAACAGAGTTTAATTTTTGTCAATTTTGGAGCTTTAAATAATTTGACAATCAATATATTTTAAAGTAATATAAGCTATTATTCGTTTCTTAACAATTATCTAGTATTAACCCAAATCAATTTTTATCATGAAAAGAAAAGTAATTATTTTGCCGCTTGATGGCATTTCAGGTGCTGTTCAGCTACTCTCAAAACTGAATGATTTATTGGATTCTCCTGGTTTAGAAGAGTCATTGGCCTACATCAAACTTAATGATGGTGTTCATAATGTTGATGCCGGTGGTCCGTTTATCGTATCGCGCGTTAAGAATATTTTGAGGAGTCGTAATCTTTCAGCTGGTATTTTTTTGGATCTGAAAATCTATGATGTTTCAGCCACCCTCGTCAATACCTTAAAAAAGTATTCACTTTCTTCGCCGGATATTCTGACTGTCAGTTCTGCTTGCAGTGTTGAGGGCATTATGGAGCTGAGGAAATTACTGCCAGAAATTAAGTTGGCGATGATTAGTACTCCAACTGATATCAGTAAGTCTGAATGCCTGACTCGTTTCGGTCAGTCCCCGGAAGTAAAGATCTATAATGATCTGATGAATATTCGTGAGGTGTGCTTCTCGAAGCTCGGCGATCAAAATAAATCAGAACCTTTTGATTTAGTGGTTTGTTCGCCTCATGAATTGCCATTTTTGAAAAGAAACCTGCCTGACTCTTATGGTTTTATCGTCCCCGGGATTCGCGATGTATGGATGACCAAAATTGATGAGCACCAAAAAAGAATCACTGGCGTCAGAAAGGCCCTGGATTCCGGAGCTACTTATGTGGTCATGGGTGCTCAAATGACCAAGGGAAATCCAGAAAGAGACGTCAGCCCGGAGAAAAGTCGTTTATTGACTAAAAATGAGATTGAATTGGCAAGAGGAAGACTTGTGGTGCCTGGTGACCCACTTTAAACATTAAAGCTTTGCGGTGGTTATTACAAAAGTCCGCAAGATGAAAAGGGCAAATTCCTGGGACCGCTGGTGGCCTATGCTGGAAAATATCCGACTGATTCCAAGGACAAAAATTATGTTGGGGCTGAATACTTCAATTTTGCTCTGGCTGAGACTGAACCATCCGCCCGTTCGTATTTTGCCGGTTTAATTGGTAAAAACATTGTAGGTCTCGGTTTGAAATGCGATGTGGTCGTCGGCGCCCCGATGGGTGGAATCTTGTTGGCTGGGGCAGTGGGTGAGTTCTTAGGTTGTCGTACTATTTTTGCCGAGAAAAAGGTTATTGCCGTTGCTGATATGTCGATAGAGGGATCTAAGGAAGTGAGCGAACAAATTTTGAATCGTCACGAGATGAACCCGGGTGACAATGTTATCGTCATGGAAGATGTGTGCAACAATTTTTCAACCACACAGAAATTAAAAAAACTAATTGAAGATCGTGGTGGAAAATTAATTGGCATTGCCTGCGCCTTTAATCGTTCCGGTAAAACTGAATGGGAGGGCATACCGGTGGTAGCAGCTCATTATATCCCGACCAAGCAATTTAGGCAGGATGATCCGGAAATTGTAGATTTAATGACTGAAGGAAAAATAGTCTGGAACCCTAAAAATGATTGGGACAAACTCCAAAAAGCTATGGAGGGTTAATCTGCTGTCTTTATTTATAAAAAGCAAAAGAGTGTCAAAAATGGCACTCTTTTTATAAAATTTAAAAACCCAACTTGGTAGCTGGGTTTTTGAAAATTCTTTTAAAATATTGGCGATTTTATTTTTTAGCGCAATATTTTTCTTGTATCCGCAGAGATTTAATAATTCCGAAGTCTTCGCAGGCCATTTCTTCGGTTCTTTTTTGCCAACACTCTTTTATTTTCTGGTAGTCACCGGGGATCCTGGTCATTTTAATTAGCGTTGCCAGGAGAGAGAGGTCGTTAGTTGACGCATTTTTTATTACTTCAATTACTGCTTTGTGAAACGGGACGGTGCTAATCGCTTCGATTATTTCCGTAATTTTCTGAAAATATTCCTGCGATATTTTGGCCGAGTGGTATTTATTGTCCCCCATCAAATTGTAGAATTCTTTTGACCTTAGTTTTGTCTTTATTTCTTTCGGGTCTTCGACAAACACAATATTTGTCGCACGGTAAGTTTTGATTCTCAGGTTCGGTGATGCCAGGTTTATTCCATAAGTGAACAAAACACCTGTGTTTTTGTCTGTTTTTTTACATGTTACGAAAATGATGTTTCCTTTTGTTGTTTTTCCAAAATATTGGTTCATTTCTTAGCCCTCCTTTAGATTTAAATTGTTAATGTATAAAAAGAAGTTATCATTTTATTTTATTTTAGTCAATAGGTGGCATTATTGGTAATATAAGCTGTTTTGTTTGCTTTTTTCCTGGTAAAGTTCTATAATATTAGTATAGTTAAGCTTTAAATATCGACATTATTATGAAAAATAATAAACTAGATAATTATAATTGGAATTTTCAAATGACCTCCATTTTTGGTGGTTTTTTTATTGAATAATTATGAAAAAACAAAATATTTTTCAACCTTACGACAAGGTAGCTCTGCGAATATCGGTTCTTTACATGATAATTAGCGCTTTATGGATTTTTTTCTCTGATAAATTATTGGTTGGGGATCCAAGAGTAGTTACGTATATTTCTATTGGTAAGGGCTGGTTTTATACTGTTGTTGTTGGCTTCTTCTTTTATTTTACTATCAGTCGAATTATCAAGCATCATAATCAGGTAGAGTGTGAAGCTCGGGTTTCTGAGTCTAATTATCGTCGTTTATTTGAAACTGCTAAAGACGGTATTTTGCTGGTTGATTTCAAAACTGGAATGATTTTAGATGTTAATCCATTTTTAGTTGATTTGCTTGGTTATTCTAAGACTGATTTTTTAGAAAAGTATCTTTGGGATGTCGGAACTTTTAAAGATGTGGCAGCCTCTAAGGATAATTTTCTAACCTTACAAGAAAAAAAATATGTTCGTTTCGAAGATCTACCACTGGAGACAAAATCAGGAAAAAAAATTAATGTTGAATTTGTAGCTAATGCTTATGATGTTGAAGGGGTGACTATTATTCAATGTAATATCCGTGACATTACCGCTCGCAAGAAAGCTGAGCGGGATTTAAGTGAGGCTAAGATCAGTTTTTTGTCGGTTGCTTCGCATCAATTGCGAACACCATTGTCGATAACTAAATGGGTTTTAGAGTCTTTGATACGGGACAAGCAGGCGACGCCACAGCAAACGGAAAGATTTAATTATTTAGTTTATTCCAACGAGCGATTAATTAATCTAGTTAATGACTTATTGAGTGTGACCGAGATTGATTCCGGAAAATTAAAGGTTGATAAAAAAATG
>JBAYNC010000075.1:0-5165 GCA_041679025.1 Patescibacteria group bacterium | reverse complement strand
CCTTTGGAGCAATTTTAATATGACCACCATCTAACCGGTTAACATGCGGCCGGCCAGGGGCAGTAACGATAAAGTTAGTAGTTTGAAAAATTTCCTTATCCATATTTACAGATTAATTAATAAAAGGATTTTGAGATTCAAAAGAGATCTCACTAATTTGATTATTAATAACCTCTTTCGAAACTCCATATTTAGCACTGTAGAGAACATCAACTGAGCAGAATAAAGCTTGGTCATAATCAAATCCTAAAAGGGCGCTAACTTCTCTCACTCGTTCTTCCGTCTCCGCTTCAACCTCTACAAACGGTTCTAAAAATGGCCATTCATCAATAGTCACTTCCGCTTCATTAATAGTCCACAATTCTCTTTTACTTTCCTGGTAAGCTTTTGACTTGCAACCAATAGTTTTCAAAAAATCAACGGCCGTCACAAAGTCATCAATCTTCAGACAAAGTTCTTTTTGATCTTCTATTCTGTCGCCGTCAATTATCTTGAGACTCATCGTAATCTTGTCGCCTTCGTCTCTGACCCTTAGCCAGCCACCACTGATTTCATGACCTTCAGGCAACTTAAAAACAACTCTCTTTTGCATAAATTCCGGCTTTATTAAACTGGCCCCAACCGACTTTAGCTTTTCTCGAATTTTATCTTTATCAATATTGGTAAAAGTAGCCTCGTATTCAATTTTCATATTTTAGTCGTTAAGATATTAGAGTGATAAATAAACATCAAAGATGCCTTCTTCTTCAATTTCAATGCGGAGATTGAGGGTTTCAATTATTTCCAATAATTCTTTTTTGAAATCGGGTAAAGAACCAGTAATGGTTGCCGGAAACTCATACTTTTTCAAAAAACCCATAACCACAATACCAATTTCATCCATCTGGGCGATAAAGTGCTTAGTGTCTAAAACATCAACCCCCATTTTATTTTTCTTAGCCAGAAGATCGGGATAAAAAACTTCATTTTCCAACTTCAAATGATTCAAAAGATCGGCCTTAAATTTAACTAAATCCAAAACAATCAACTCGCCCTGATTATCGTGAGCTGAATCTATTTCCAATAAAGCAGCGGCCAAATCAGAACGAAGAGTAGCATGTTGATTTTTTAATTGTGCAATTAATTCTGGGGGATTCATAATGCTTTTAAGTTAATCAAAATTATAATCATATTATATTTAACTTCCCGGTTTTTAGCAACCAGGGAAATAAAAAAGGAAGTCTGATTATAGACTTCCTTGAAACGTTACAATATTAGACGTGGTTGCTATTATGTGTCTTTTCCTCCATTAAGTAGAACTTTTTTTCTTTTCCGTTATAGATAGCAAGAAATTCTTTTCCAATCTGAACCTCTTCCGGCTTAAAGAAAAATACCTCATAGAAAGTATCAATTCTGGCCATATCATCGGGATCGGCAGCATATAGCAAGACGGCACAATCTTTCTCCCTGAAATAATTCAGCAACGTATATTTTTTCAGATACTCTAATTGCGGGATAGCATAGGAGCGAGCGCTGAAAGCATTGAGGTTAGAATATATCAAATAGCTGATCAAAATGATTATGGCCGGGATTAAATAAAACCATCGCGACCAGTCATTAGGAAGAATAACGGCTAAAAAAATTCCGATGAGTACCAAGGTAATGCAACTGTAATTGATTAATGCGGAGCTATAAGCCCGGACTTTTTTATTATTTTTCATATCTGAAAATTTGGGGGGGGTTTAACATTATTTTTAAAAGACCAACTTGATATTCAAGACTATCACGACTTAATGATTTTGTCAATGACTGGAAAAAAATTATCAACTCTATTTCATCAACTCCAAAAAATTAGAATCATTTTCTAGCTCCTTGGCCCGATTAATAATCAAACTATTAACTTCTTCCGGACTGACATTAGGAAAATCATAATCGTGAGCAATGACTAATAGCGAATTAGGATTATCTTTCAAGGCTTTAACGAGTGGCCTTAAATATTTTAAGGTATTTACAATTTCTTCCCGCGCCTCATCGAGTTCATATTCATATTCCTTGGAAAGAATAGCAGCCACCATATCAATATCAGCTTCACTAATCTTCGCAAACAATTCAATCAAAGCTCCCTTGGTAAAACTACCGCCATCCATTTGCGGTAATTTATAAAAATTAGTCAGAGCCTCAATTTCCTGAACATGGTTGTCTTCACCCACCGCTGAATCAACAACCAAAGAATAATAACTACCACATTGTAAATAAGCTTTAGAAATCATATCAAAAAAGAATTGGAAGCTCTCGTCCCCTCCTTGATAAGCATCAATAAGCTCACTGATATCAGCAGCCAATTGCTCTTGCGAATCAGAAGACAGTTCCAAAGAACTGACATTTTCTTTCCCCTCTTTCAGCAAAGTGGCTAAATTTTTTTCGGCTAACTCCCTAGAAAAATTAGATAAAATAGTAGTAGTGCTCATATTTTTTATTAATTATTTTTTATTTAAAATTGCCAACCAATACTTCCGACTATAGACTCGGCCACCAACATTAGGATAACCGACATCTTTAACTAACTTATCAAAATTAAAATAACAACCATAGATATTCCTTAAGTCAATTTCACTAAAAACCCGCTCTGTTACACCTAGTGCCGGTAAAAGATAGGTGTCAACCTCTGGTCCCGGACTTAATTCTAAAAGTTTCTTGGCATTCTTGTCCCCATCTTTGCAAAGAGCCCGCAAGATCATAAATCCACCAGGCTTCAAAACTCGATGACATTCGCGCAGATAGATTTCCCGCTCAGAATTGTTAAGGGAGTTAGAAGCAGTAATATCTAAAATCAAATCAAAAAATTCATCAGAAAATGGCAATGCTTTACCAATACTTTGATTAAGGTATTTGACGCTCTCTTCTAACCCCAACTTCCTAGCTCGCTCCCCGCCCAATTTTAAAGCATTGGAAGCAACATCAATTCCAATCACCTGATTCCCTCTTTCAGCTAAATAATTACTATTACGACCAGTACCACAACCCAAATCTAAAACCTGCAAATCAATGATCGGTTGCTTTTTTTCTTTCTTTAAATATTTAAGGAATTGCACCAAAAAATTCTGTGGTCTTTCGTCCTTCGTGACTAGCAATGGTTTGTGATATTCCCTTTCCCAGACAGCCTTTTGTGCCATATTTTTTTCTAATTAATCGATTTTGATAATAGTCGGCTTAAAAAACCGCTCTTGAAATTCAACCAACGACATAATTTGTTCTTTGGAATAATCAACCCCGTCAGGGACAACCACCAACTTGTCATCATCATCGTCTAAACGATGAATAACAGCGATACAACGACCGGTAAATTCTAATTGGGGTTCAAACACTCCCAAAATATAAGCATCGACGTCTTCCCCGTCTGGAGCCATTTCCCCCGGAAGATAACCATAATTAACAGAATAATAAATATTATGTCTAGGGTGTTTAGACCCCAAAGGCCGGTCTACTTTAACTGTAACTATTCTATTTAAAAATTTAGTGGCGTAATTGATCATAAGTTGATTATACCTTGAACCAAAAAATAAAAAAAGTCTATATTTTGCATATAGACTTTAAAAGAAATGAAGGATTTCACCCTAGGCCGAGATAAAGCTCATGGGATCAATGAAAAAATCAATTATTTTTTCCCTGACCGGACTCTTGGCCAAACCATCAGAAGTCAATGATCTCAAAATACCAAAATGGGTCATGGCGAACTTAAAATTTCCTCCGATCATGACAATTTCCAAAGTCGGGTTAGCTTCACCACCGCTCCAGCGCTCCAGATTAAACTTCTTAACCCCATCATCATGATCCTTTCCCTGGATTGTCTTAAATCGATTGACCAAAGAAGTCTTAAGTTTTTTATTGGAGTCCAATAAACGCTCCAGAAATTCATTACAGAGAACAACATCTACTCCCACGGCTCGACTATCAAATGATCTGAGAACCAGACTGTCCGGATTAATTTTTTTACTTTCATTTTTCATCACTACTGATTTTATAAAGACCAATTTATACTATAAATATCGAATTATAAACAGATTATGCTACATGAGGTCAGTTTTGTCAAGGCTTACTATCCTATTCTCTTTAAAATCTCCTCTCAACAAAAAATGAGCCCCAATAACTCATTTTTTTATTTTTGTCAGTTAATTAAAACTTGAAAACCCTCTCGGCATTAGAAAAAGTTTTTTCTTCTACTTCTGAAACATCAAGCCCTTTAATTTCAGCAATGCGTTAAGCTACATATTTAACATTAATCGGTTCATTTCTCTTACCACGCAAAGGATTAGGAGACATATAGGGAGCATCAGTTTCAATCATTATTTTTTCTAAAGGAAAATTTTTAATAACTTCATCCCAATTTTTATTAAAGGTAATTAGCCCGGTAAAGGAAATCATTAAATTTAATTTTTGATATTCTTCAGCTAGTTTTTGATCACCGGAAAAACAATGAATCACGCCCCACTCTCGTCCAGAGTCTTTTTTATATTGCTTATAGAAATCGGCTAAGAGGGGCAAAAGATCCTCATGGGCTTCACGACAATGAATAATAACTGGGAGGTCTAAATTATGAGCCAAGAGTAATAATTCTTTTAAAACTGCTCGCTGTTTTTCTTTAACCTCAGGAATATTCTTGTCGGGCGGTAAGTGATAATAGTCTAAACCAATCTCGCCAATAGCCACTACTTTCTTATTCCCAAAAGCTAATTGATAATAATAATCATAATCAAATTCTTCAGCCCGACTTTCAAACTCATATTTTCCTTCCGCACTATCATTCTTAACAGAAATATCTTCCAAGTGAATTGGATGGAGTCCAATGGCCACATAAACTCCGGCGGGATATTTATCAGCATAATCAACAGCTCTTTTAGAAGTCTTCTGTTCGGAACCAACCAAAATCATCTGAGTATTATTTTGCAATGATCGAGAGATAACTTCATCGGCATCATCTCTAAAATCTTTAAAATTTAAATGGCAATGAGTATCAATATACATAAATTAAAAATTAATCTCTTTAATTACCGCCTGATCTTTTTTATTCAACCCCTTAGGAATCTTGACAGTCACCTCTATCAAATGGTCACCGCGAGAGCGACTATTTAAAATCGGTACTCCTTTATCTTTCAAGCGGAAAATAGTTCCCGACTGAGTTCCTTCTG
>JBAYNC010000074.1:0-5177 GCA_041679025.1 Patescibacteria group bacterium | reverse complement strand
TGCGATTTGGATAGTTATTTTTGCACTCGTTGGGCTCTATACTATTTCTAGTCCGCGTAAAATTGCTCAAGAAATTTGGGGGGTAATTGTGGCTTGTTCTCTGGGGCTAGTCGTCCTGGTAGTTTATATTTTCTTTGTTCGCGAGATGTTTAATTCTCGCTTTATCGTTTTAGCTGGTTTTTTATTTGCCATTCTTTATGTTATTATTGCCCGCTTATTAGTCCGTTATCTGCAGAGAATCTTATTCCATTATGGTATTGGGGTCCGAAAAGTTATTATGGTCGGAGCAGCCAAGACGGCTGACAGTTTGATTCATGAATTTTTTTCTCGGTCTAACTCTGGCTATGAAGTGGTCAAGAGAGTTCGAGATTTTTCTTTAGATACGGTTCATGAGTTAAATGATTTTATCAAGGAGTATGAATTAGGTAATATTGAACATCGGGGCGAGGCGGTAATTGATGAAATTATTCAAGCTGATCCTAATTTAAGTAAAGTTGAAACTTTGCGTCTTTATGATTTTGCCAATGATCATCATTTAGTTTTTAAATATGTGGCTGACCTTTTGGGGGTAAAAGTTTTACGAACTGAAGTTTCTGAAGTGGCCGGTATTCCAATCGCTGAAGTCAAAAGAACTACTCTGGAAGGCTGGGGGGCAATTCTCAAGCGTCTGGTTGATGTTATTCTGTCGGGTTTTATTATTTTAGTCTTATCACCAATTTTAATTATCACCATGATTGCTATTAAGCTCGATTCTCATGGTCCGATTTTCTTTTCTCGTCGTGATGATGGTTCTTATGTTTATCGGGTTGGTCGTGGCGGAAAACCATTTAAGTATTTCAAATTTCGTTCTATGATTCCAGGAACTGATAATATGCGTTATCAGGAGCTCGCCGACAAGAATACTCGGGGTGAAGGACCATTGCTCAAGATTAAAGATGATCCGCGGGTAACTCGAGTTGGAAAATTTATTCGTCGTTGGAGTATCGATGAATTACCGGAACTATTCTTGGTTTTTATTGGTCGGATGAGTCTAATTGGTCCTCGGCCTCATTTGCCGGAAGAAGTGGCTAAATATGAGCAGCATCATCGTAAAACCTTGACGATTAAACCGGGTATTACTGGCTTGGCTCAGGTCTCAGGTCGCAGTGATTTGGCTTTTGAAGAAGAGGTCAAGCTGGATATTTATTATATTGAAAATTGGTCGTTATTGTTAGATTTATCTATTTTATTAAGAACTCCTTTGGCGGTTTTGAAAAACCGTGAGGTAGAATAATTTATGAAAGTAGCTTTAGTCCATGATCATTTAGCTCAAGATGGGGGAGCCGAGAAGGTTCTTCAGGTTTTGGCTGGGATGTATCCTGAGGCCCCAATTTATACTCTTCTTTGTGAGAAGAATAATGTTAAGCAGAATTATCCGGGCAAGGTTATTGAAACTTCCATTATTCAGAAATTACCTGGAGGGGTCAAACATTATCAATGGTATTTAGCTTTGATGCCGATAGCAGTAGAGTTTTTTGATTTAGGTCAATATGATTTAGTTTTATCTGATACCAGTTCCTTCGCTAAGGGCGTCATTACCTCTCCACACACTCTTCATGTCTGTTATTGTCATACTCCGACTCGATATCTCTGGAGTGACACTCATCAATATATTAATGAGTTGAAGTATAATAAATGGTTCAAGAAGGTTATTTCCTTAATTTTAAATAGAATTAGAATTTGGGACCGGCTAGCAGCTGATCGAGTTGATGTTTTTATCGCTAACTCCAAAACAGTGCAGGAGCGAATCACTAAATATTATCGCCGTGAGAGCGTGGTTATTTATCCGCCGGTTGAAACTGAGCGTTTTAGCATTGCTAGTGTTGATCCTTTCAAGCAAGAAAAACCATATTTTTTAATTGGTTGCCGTTTAGCCCCCTACAAGCGGGTGGATATTACTATTGAAGCTTTTAAGTTATTGGGAGAGGAGTATCGTTTAAAAATTTTTGGTGATGGGGTTGATTTCAAGAGACTTAAAAAAATAGCTGGAGAAGCCAAAAATATTGAGTTTATCGGTCGGGTGACTGATGAACAAAAAGCCGAACTTTATCGCAATTCACTAGCCTTTATTAATCCCCAAGAAGAAGATTTTGGGATTACTCCGGTTGAAGCTTTAGCCTCTGGCCGACCGGTTTTAGCTTACAAGAAGGGTGGAGCGACTGAAACTGTGAGGGAGGGTGAGAGTGGTTTATTCTTTGTTGAGCAAACAGCTAGCGCCATTGCTGAAATTGTACACAAATTTTATACGAAAACTAAAGGTGGGGAATATGTTTGGGATAGTGCCTTGATTCGTCGTTGGGCTGAGAATTTTTCGGTGGCTAACTTTAAGCGTCAAATGACTGAATTTATCTCTAGCCATTATCAAAATAAACGCGGTAATTAATATGCTTCAAATTGGAATTGATATTCGAACTTTAATGGACAAACATTATAGCGGTGTTTCCGAATACACTTTTAATTTGGTCAATGAACTCTTGCGACTTGATGTTGATGATGCTTATAAGCTTTATTATAATTCTGGTCATAATATTTCAGATCGTCTCCCGGTTTTTACCGAAAAGCATGTCCAGGTTATTGGAACCCGTTATCCTAATAAAATTTTTAATTATCTTTTGCAGAAGCTCCTTCGCTATCCTTATATTGATAAGGTGATTGGCGGGGTAGACATTTTTTGGAGTCCTCATATTAATTTTCTCTCTCTATCTAAAGCACCACAGAAATTTTTGACCATTCATGATCTTTCCTTTTTGCGTTATCCGGAATTTTTTAATCAACGGAAGAATTTTTGGCATCGATTGATAAATATTAAAAATTCAGTTAAAAAATTTGATTATTTAATCGCTGTCTCGCAAAATACCAAGGATGATATTATTGATCTTTTGGGAGTTTCTCCGGAAAAGGTTAGTGTTATTTATTCTGGAATTGATAATTCTTGTCGCCCTATTTCTGATCCGGCAGTGCTTGATAATGTAAGGTTGAAATATGGATTGCCGGAGAAATTTATTTTATATTTAGGCAATATTGAACCGCGTAAAAATCTAATTGGTTTAATCAGAGCTTATAATAACCTGCGCTTACTTCATCCGGAGTTGGCGGGTGTCAAGTTGGTGCTTGCTGGAGCTACTGGTTGGAAAATTAAGGATATTTTTCGAGAACTATATGCTTCTGATTATCAGGCTGATATCAAGTTTCTGGGTTATATTGACAAAGAGGACAAGCCAGCTCTCTATAGTCTTTGCTCTGTTTTTGCCTACCCTTCATTTTATGAAGGTTTTGGTTTTCCGCCCTTAGAGGCAATGGCTTGTGGAGCTCCAGTTGTCACTAGTAATATTTCTAGCTTGCCTGAGATTGTTGGTAAAGCTGCTTTGACCGTTGATCCCTATAACACCAATTCTATCACTGAAGCTCTGTCACAGGTTTTGTTAAATAAAGACTTGGCAGATAAGTTGAGGCAAGAAGGCTTCAGGCAGGCTAAAAAATTTAGCTGGGAAAATACCGCGCGACAATATCTTGATCTCTTTCAGAAAATTTAATTAAGTTACATGGTTAAAAAATTACATCAGAAAAAAAGTGTCTTAGTGGCAATGTCCGGCGGAGTAGATTCGGCCGTCGCAGCTAAACTATTAGTTAATCAGGGATATTTAGTCACTGGTGTTTTTTTACATTTTTGGAAGAAGGGCGGAACTTCTATGGCTGAAAATAAATGTTGCTCGTTGGAGGCTTTAAACGATGCTAAAAGAGTGGCGCAAGAGATTGGTATTAAATTATATACACTTGATTTTCGCGAACAATTTAAATTAGCAGTTGTTGATAATTTTCTCTCAGAATATCAGAAGGGCAGAACCCCTAATCCTTGTGTAGTTTGTAATAAGAAAATAAAATTAGGCCGATTATTAAAATCAGCTCTGGCTATGAAGTTTGATTATGTTGCTTCCGGTCATTATTTGAAAATTAAAAAGGTTGGTAAAAAATATCGACTTTATCGAGCTTTAGATAAAAATAAAGATCAATCCTATTTTCTTTATACTTTTGATCAGAAAGAGTTGTCTTATCTTTTATTTCCTTTGGCTAACTATCGAAAGCCTCGAGTCAGGGCGATGGCAGCTAAATGGAATTTACCGGTGGCCGAAAAAGGTGAGAGCCAAGAAATTTGTTTTATTCCAGGCAAGCACCATAATGATTTTTTGAAAAAATATATTTCTTTATACCCCGGAGATATCAAGCTTCTTGATGGAACAATTATTGGCCAGCATCAAGGCTTGTCGCTTTACACTATTGGTCAGAGACGAGGAATTGAAATTGGGGGAACGGGGCCATACTATGCTGCTAAATTTGATTGGAAAAATAATATTTTGTATGTGGTCAAGGATTTTGATGACCCGATTTTTTATAGCGATAAATTAATCGCTAAAAAAGTTAATTGGATTAGTGGCATTCAGCCTAAATTGCCGTTTAAGTGTTTGGCGGTTATTCGCTATCGTCACCCAGCTGTTAAATGTACTATTGTTTCTAAAAATACCAGAGGATATCAGGTGACCTTTCGGGAGCCGCAAAGAGCCATTACTCCTGGACAAAGTGTTGTTTTCTATCAAGGGCAGGAAATTTTAGGGGGCGGGATTATTAATTAATTTGGAAATTAATTTGGTTATTTGCTATAATACTAATATCAGATTGGTAAAATAAATAAATTTTATGATCAAATCCAGGCGAGCTTTTACTCTTATTGAGCTTTTGGTGGTTATTGCTATTATTGGTGTTTTAGCTACTATTTCCGTTATTGCTTTGTCTAATGCTCGAGCTAAGTCTCGAGACGCGAAGAGGGTTGGCAATATGAAGCAAATCCAGACTGCGTTAGAGTTGTTTTATAATGATAATGCCCGTTATCCAACTTTAGAAGAATGGAGCTCAGGAACTTTGCTTTCGACTTCGAGTAACGCCACTACCACTTATATGAAAATAATTCCTACGGCACCAACTCCGGCCGATGGTGATTGTAGTGAAAGCGAGAACGCCTTGGATTACATTCAAACCGAGGACGGGGCTTCTTATTCTATTTCTTTTTGTGTTGGCAACACCGTTGGAATTGTTAGCTCTGGCGCCAAGGATTTAACTCCGGCCGGCATTGTATCCGACTCTGG
>JBAYNC010000073.1:0-5289 GCA_041679025.1 Patescibacteria group bacterium | reverse complement strand
TTCGTCATGCTCATTGGCATGACAAGCCAGCGATTGTCGCTACTCAGATGATGATTTCTATGGTTACCCATTCTCGGCCAACCAGAGCCGAGGTCAGTGATGTTGCTAATGCTATCTTTGATGGAGCTGATTCATTGATGTTGTCGGATGAAACGGCCGCTGGTGAATATCCGGTAGAGACTATTAAGATTATGAAGCGAATTATCGACAAAACCAATTATTATTTTAATAATCGAAATTATTTTGAGGATAACGAAATTATTTACAAGAAATAGGAGTTTTAGCAGAGAAGGGGCAATTATTTGCCTCTTCTTTTTTGTAAAATTGAAAGAATTGACAAAAATTTGACATCTTGTTAATTATATGTCATACTGAGAGTATATTCTGTCGAAAAGTGCAGAGATAGTAAATTAACAACCAATAAAAAAACTGTAAAAATGGCAAATTTATTGACCAAACAACAGCTTCCGGTTCTCGTCGCTCGACTCGTCGAGTTCCAGGAAAAATTTAACATTTTGTCCTCTGAAGATGGACAATTTGTTATTCAGAATACCACTGAAGCCATCGAGCTCTTTATCGAGGCAATAAAAAACAGAAAAAGAGCCGAAGCTAAAAAAGTGTTTTTTCTCAAGCTCTTTTCCGGGAGTGAAGAGTTGAAGTTAAAGGCTTCGGACGGTAAGGCTATTATTTATAATGCCAACAAAACCTTCAAGTCATATATCGACTCCGATTTTATTAAGTGGGAACTTAATAGTCCGGGAAAAGCCACTGAAGCGACTTCTGTTGATGTTTATGAGATGATTAAAGACGGGAATTTTTCCCAACTTTTTTTATCTTTAAATGCCGATCTGGATAAGTTGGTGATGACCCAAGCGCAAATTATTGAATTCTGTGAAGCGCATCCTGATTGGCTTCGCCAGGAAGGGTATGCCACATTTTTCTTAATTAAAGAAAACGAAGAATATTTTGTGGTCCACGTGCGCGTCTATCCTGATGGTCTGCACGTCCTTGTCGGTCGCTTCGAGAATGACGGTGTTTGGCGTGCTGGGTATGTTCGTCGTCTCGTCGTCCCGCAACTTAAACCTTTGGCCACTTAACCCTTTGGCTTTTTGGCTCTTGTCCCCTTGGATTCTTGGAACTTAAAGTTCTTGAATCTTGGGGGATTTTTTTGTATAATAAAAGTGCTGTTTTGAATAGTTTGTTGATTACGGTTAATGGGCCAAGACAATTTAAAATTATTTTTGTGATTCCAAGCGGTTAAGGCTTTTTGGATAGAAAAAATATTTTTAAACGATACAATTATAAGTTGGTATAGAGTATTGGTGGACTTTTATGTCTCAAATAATATTCAATTGCTTCTTTCTTGAGCGTCAGAGGCGATGGTGTTTTGGAAGATACTCTATATATTTTTGTGGTCAACGTGAACGTCAATCCTGATGGTCTGAATGTCAATGTCAATCGCTTTGAGAATGACAATGTCTGGAATGCTAAGTATGTTCATCGTCTCGTCGTCCCGCAACTTATAATTTGCTCTCTCGATTATTCGGGAGAGTTTTGTTTTTCTAAGCCTCTTTTCCAACCTCCAACCATTCTTCCTATTTCATTCAAATTTTCGGATAGGACCGAGTATTTATCATTGGAGATGCATTTATTTTCCCAAGCTAATTGTAGAAAGAATTTGAGATTGTCGAGCTTTAAAACAACTATTGATAATTGAGCTATCTTTTTTTCTTTCGATAAATAAGAGGCAATGAAGAGGCTTTCCAAAAGCAATAAAAAATACCCTTCAATTTTTCCGCCTAAATTATAGCGGTAAACTTTGGGAAATTCAGCTAGAGTTTGAAACCAGAGACTGTAGGCGCTCTTAGTTTTAATGAGTGCTATCGGCGGATGAGAAGATTTGTTCATAAATTTTAAAATGAAACGATTTATTAAGAGTTATAATAATATTGTCACTATTTCTAATTTACTTCAAGCCTGGAATGGTTTTTTATCCGGAAAAAAGAAGCGCTGTGATGTAATTGATTTTCAGTTTAGGTTGATGGATAATATTTTTAGTTTAAAGAATGCTTTGATTACCAAAAGTTATAAGCATGGCGGTTATCAGGCTTTTAAAATTTCCGATCCTAAGCCGAGAGAAATACATAAGGCTAGTGTTTCGGATCGTTTGCTTCACCATTTAATTTATCAGGAGACCCATCTTTATTTTGATCAAAAATTTATTCATGACTCCTATTCCTGTCGTTTTAATAAGGGTACTTATCGCGCCCTAAATCGTTTTGTAAAATTTGCCGGTCAGGCCTCGAAAAATAACAAACAAACAGTTTGGGTTTTAAAATGTGATATTCGGAAATTTTTCGCCAGCATTGATCATCAAATTTTAAAAGATATTTTAGCAAAATATATTGTGGATTGGGATCTGCTGTGGTTATTCGGCCAGGTAATTGATAGTTTTAATACGTCAGGAAGAGTCGGCGTCGGCTTGCCTTTGGGAAATTTAACATCACAGCTCTTGGTTAATATCTATATGAATGAATTTGATCAATTTGTGAAGCGAATTTTGAAGATTAAATACTATATTCGTTATGCCGATGATTTTATTTTTTTGAGCGATGACCGGACTTTTTTAGAGGGTTTAAAGCCACAATTATCGGAATTCTTAAATAATCATTTAAAGTTATGTCTGCACCCCAATAAAGTATCTCTGAAAACATTGGCTAGCAGCATAGACTTTTTGGGGTGGGTTCAATTTGGAGATCATCGAGTGTTAAGAACGACTACCAAGAATCGTATGCTTAAGAAAGTTAAAAAGAATAATGAACGCGATGTCCTCATGGCTTACTTGGGGATGTTAAAACACGGTAATGCTTATAAGTTACGCCAAAAACTAAGCATTTTTTAAGCAATTTTTTTACCATTGACTAAATATGGTTATTGTCTTAATATTTTGCTAGTTCTTAAAAAAATTAATAATCAAAAAAGGAGGTAAAAGTGACTCAAAGTTTATATGAACAATTGGGAGTGGATCCCAGAAAACACACCGTACGTGAGATATTTGAAAAATTGATTGACAATGAATATCCGGGAGCGTTTGTTAATATTATCACTGATCCGTTTTGTCCGAGTAGAGTTTTGACTCAGCATCAGGATGGCGATGGTAGTAAATTTATTCAACGAATGATTCATTATTTGGAAAATAATGATAAACAGATTTTTGCCGGCATGGTTGACGATGCTCTGTCTATGAACAGTAGTGACATTGCTGCCAGTGGGTTTGTTTTTGGACCGTGGATTATTACTGATGTTTTAAATCTTAGTCTTCCCCCAAAGATCAAAGAATTGGTTCTTAAAGTTATAGCTATTCGTTTTTTGGAATTACGTGAGCTTTATAAGGAGCATGGTTTTGACATTAAGTTTTTGGGTGGAGAAACAGCTGATTTGCCTGACCAGGTTAGATCTGGAGTTTTTGATATTTCAATTACTGCCTGGGCTGAAAAATCTGATTTAATCGCCGGTAATGTTCAGGGCGGAGATTTGATTTTCGGGTTTCCTAGCGATGGTCGAGCTTCTTGGGAGGAAGCTGATAATTCAGGGATTATGTCCAATGGATTAACCTTAGCTCGGAGTTGTCTGATGAAGAAAGAATATAATGAGCAATATCCTAATTTAAAAAGGGATAGCTTATTTTATAAAGGTAGATTTGATAATAATGAGTGTTTTTCGGATGAGATGACAGTGGGTGAAGCTTTGCTGTCACCAACTCGTCAATGGGCTATTGTTATCAAGGAGCTGATGGTTTTGTTGAAGGAAGAAAATGCTTTACCGTTACTCCACGGGATTAGTATCAATACCGGCGGTGGGGCTACTAAAATTTCCAACATCGGCCAGGGTGATATTCTGTATATCAAGGATATGCCACCTCCACCACCTTTTTTCCGTCTAATTCAAGGAGAAAGTGGGGAAGACTGGAAAAACATGTACCAGACCTTTAATTGTGGTGTTGGAATTGATATCATTGGTGCTGATAATCCAGTTTTTATTGAAGCTTTGAAGCGTACGGCAACAAAATGTGGTTTGCCACTTTATCGTCTAGGAGTTTGTCAGAGACTGCTTTCTGGTAGTAAAAAGAATGAAGTCCAGCTCAACACTTTCGCTGGAACTTTCTACTATTAAAAATTGAATTTTTTCGCTCATTAAAAGCCTTTTAAACAAAAAAGGCTTTTTTAATTGCTTTATTTAGCTTAAAATGTTATTGTCAATATATTGTTCGTTTTAAAATAATTGTTTAACTAAATATTGGAGGTTCTATTATGATTCCTAATAAAACTGTAAAAATTGGATTAATTATTCTTCTTTTGGATATTCTGTTTATAGGTTTTATTATAGTTCTGAAAGAAACAGATTCTATCCAATGGTCACTACTTGGGCTTCTTTCTTTTATCGCCGTTCCCGTTGGTGTTGTTGGTCTGGCTATTGGTCTAATTGGATTAAATAAGGCTGCCAACAAGGCCCTCGCTGGATTTAAAGGGGTAACAGAAAAATAAAGAATGAAAAGCTTTTCTAAACGAAAAGCTTTTTTAATTGTCAATTTTTGACTTTTGGGGCGGAGTTTTGTATAATATTAAGCAATTGAGATCGGCTGATGGCCGCCTTCATTCTTGAAATGGAGGAGGAAAGTCCGGACTCCTAGGCCCTTTTTAGGGCTAGCGATAGTGGGTAATGCCCACCGGACCCTTTATTGGGTCTAGGGAAAGTGCCACAGAGACAATACTAATCCATTTTTAATGGATGAAAGGTGAAAAGTTGGCTATTATAGCCTTCGCCCTTTGGCGACAAAGGTGCGTGGTAAACCCTATCGAGGAGCAAGAACAAACTTTATTTTCTAACGAAGATAAAGAAAAAGTAGTTCGCCAGACCCTAACAGTAATGTTGGGGCTAGATAAATGGCCATCCATGAGAATTAATTTTTTCAGGACAGAATCCGGCTTATAACCTATCTTAATTAAGCAGAAATTGAAAAACAGAAATCAAATATTTGATTTTTGCCTTTTATTTTTTGTTAAAATATAAAATTAAATATGAAAAAATCTGAGTTTATTTTCTCGCTTCTTTTGGTTCCTTTAGATTATTTGATGCTTTTTTTAGCCGGGGTCTCAGCTTATTACTTACGCTTTTCAGATTTAGCTTCCGGTATTCGTCCAGTCCAATTTGATTTTAATATCACCTCTTATAATTTGGTGGTTTTAATTGTAGCTGCGATTTGGATAGTTATTTTTGCACTCGTTGGGC
>JBAYNC010000072.1:0-5316 GCA_041679025.1 Patescibacteria group bacterium | reverse complement strand
GAATACTTATATTTTTCTATATATTCACGTAGCTGAAAATCACTCGTTGATATATTATAAAACCTAGAATAAAGTAATTCTGACAAAAATACTTTTGTGTAAAGTAGCGTCTTTTTACGGTAACCAAACATTCTTGCGTGCTGGAACATTGTATCCATTTGCGAAACCTTTGCCTCTCTCGTATAATATGTTACTAATAGATTTTTTATAGCCAATCCTCTGCCAAGAGTATTTCCTCCTATTAAAAAATTTAAATAACTACTATAAGAGAGGTCTTGATTTGTTGTTTTCGCATTAATTAAATGAATTTTTCGAGAATCTAATTTTTCTTTAAGTAAATTAATTACAGCGTCAAAAGTTGGCATTTTCCCCTTTTTTACAAACTTGTCATATTCCTTTTTTAATAAAGTAATAACCTCTTTTGACTTAACATCTTTACCGCCCCAAATAGCTTTGTCAACATCAATAAGGAATAATTCAATTATATTTTTTACTTTATCCTGATCTTTATTTTTAACACTTGGGTGGCATAAAAATTTATATCCTTCATTCGGCCATCCAATTTGTAAGCCAGCAATAGCTGATGAGATTATAAAAAAACATATGGATTCCCTTAAACCTTCCGGAATTTTTTTTGAAGCATTAAGTAATTCTGTCCTCTCATCCTCATTAATAATTCCAACCAACTCATTACCATCAGGAGATGGCCCCGGAAAAAATGTTTCACCTCCAACATATCCATCGCCTGCTGGAAGTAGTTTAATAAATGAAACCTTGGAGGTAGACTCTGAGCTTTGTAAAACTATACTCTGTGGAGTTCCTGTTACGCTTACAAAAACCGACAAAGGCAAAGCTGTTCTAATAGAATCTGCTCTATCATAATGAACTAGCATATTTATTTTACTTGGCTTTAAATTACCAGCAGAAACAGACCTTTTATTCGTATTAGTATCAAGTGTAGCCTGATCCCCCTCGTCATCAAATATAAGAGTTGGATATATGCTAATTTTTAATTTATTTAATAACGTTATAACATCAGACAAGACCCTTGAACCCTTTGCGCATACAATAATAATACCTTTACCTCTTGATAAAAGTTGAGGTATTCTTTTTTGATCTTCAACCAATTCATCTTTTGTGTAAACATTTATAGATGGAGCTCCATTAGAAAAATCCTGTGATGTCTGCTTAACCAATCGATTATTATTTGAAGTTAAAATTATTACTATGCGAAAACCGCTATCAATAGCAAGAGCACTGCTCGCTATCATAGCTCTGGTTTTTCCGCTCTGTATTCTGCCGTATACTAAACCATTTGCTTTTTTTGCGGCGATTTTACTACTTTTTATCTTTTTAACGTCTTTTGCATCAAAGAACTCATTGAAAATTTTTATAACTTCACGCACTATAGTTAAGGCGTTTTTTTTAGATTTTTCGCGCCCCTCATCAACAGGTATTTTTTCTAGCACCTCCTTAAAATAATCCTTATTAGCATTAATTTTCATATACATATAATTTAAGAGAGGAGCTCCTTTATTCTACTTTTTATATTATCATAAATAGTCGTTAGCTTTCTCTTGGCTTCATCGGTTAATAAAGAAGTGTGCATTAAAGCATCTCTAATTGGTCTATATTGTTTAGCATCATTGGGTAATGGATTTTGTCCACCGGGGGTTTTGTCAACCAAATTAGCAAGGTATTTCATGTCTAAGTAGCTTATATCAACATTATTTTTTCTTAAATCAATACTTATACCACCATTAGCCTTGTTTTGCGTCTCTCTTATTTTCCACTTATTTATTTCTTCAGTTGCCTCCGTTGTTAACACTATACTCTTATCATCAATGAGTTTTCTCACTAAATTCTCAGAGATAAAACACTCTCCGTAAGATGCAAAATTATATTTTGCGTCACTGCCTAGTTCATCGACCCAGCCTTCAACCTTTTCTTTATTTGGAGAACCTACCGCCAAAACATACTCATCTGAAATAGCATTATAGAGTTCTTCGGATTTTCTCTCTTTTTTAGGCACGTTTGTGTTTTCTGAATCACCATCTTTACGATGCTTTCTTCTCCAAGTATCCCAATCCTCAATAGCGACACTTACTATTTCTTTTCTTAACGTTTCAAGCATCTCCTTATACTTCGGATCATCAGCCACCATACTTTCTCTGCTACTGGTAAACCTATCAGTGCCGTCATCAAGTTCATTAAAATGAATTTGACCATATAAATAACTCTCAGCGATTCTAGCTGTTGGTATATGTTTTAATATATCTCTTTCTCGTAATCTGCCATTTACAAAAAGATCAACACTAACATGTTCATCAGTACTAATTATTTTTAAGTTTCTTGGTTTTTCAACTGATGCAATAAAACCATTAAACCCTCCGCCTAACTCTATTTTCTTTATTTCATTTCGTTCAGCTGTAAACTTACTTTTTATATAATCAATGTAAGGATCTGGCGAATTATTAATTTCCCATAAGAACTCTGTTTTGTCTGCTAATTCTTCCAAGCACTCGTGAGTAATCAATTCATCGTTTATCCATATCTTAAAATTTGAGTCCAGTAAAGAAAATCTAAAATACAAAGCAACGGTTTTCTTCAAAAATTCTAAACTATTTTTCATTCCGTCTCTCAAATTTTCAAAATAAATAATTGTTCCTTTCTGATGATTAGTCGTATATTCCGAAAAAACATCAGAATTGAAGTTACCTAAAGGATATTCTTGTGGAGTTAGATCCTCAGTAATTGCATCATCGAGTTCAAAATTATTTATAATTCCACCTATATATTCTCCATTTTCAACTTTTGAAATTACGTGAATTTTATCTGCGCAAGACAACAAAGCGAGCTTACCAATTCCTTTTCTCCCAATATAAGGCCGACCGCTCGGTGATTCGTTTTGCCCATTTCTTCTTTTTGAATAACCTATTTTCAAAAACTTATCCTGAAAATCACTCGCCGTCATTCCAAGTCCATCATCTTTAATAAAAAAACTATTTGCCTCTCGGTTAATGTACACCCAAACATTCTGAGCGTCGGCGTCCCAGGAATTAGAAATAGCCTCACCTAAAACTGTCGTAAAACTTCTATATAAGTTTCTTCCCAAATGATTCAACACGCTTAGTGAAATGGAAAATAAAAAATTATTTGGCATATTGTTTTAAATGCTCTTTTATACTTTTACCAATAACCGATCCTAATTGTACCGGCACTGCGTTGCCAATAAATTTAGCAACATGATTTATAACTATGGGTTTATTTGGATCAAAGAATTTATAATTTTCCGGAAAAGTCTGAAAGATAGCTGCTTCCCGTAAACTAATTGCTCTATTTTGTTCCGGATGGCCGAAACGACCATTACCCAAGCCGATACATTGAGTTGTCATTGTTGGTGATGGCTCATCCCACCTCATACGACCATAAACAGTACTGCTATAAGTCTTGCCACTTTCTTTCTTATGGCATTCCAAAACTAAATCCTCGCTCCAACTATCAGAATTTCCACCATTATGCGGAGTGGCCTTAATTCTCTTTAAATTTAACGGACTTAATTTTCTTGATCGATGTAACGGATCTTTCTTGCTTATTTCGCCATCTCCTATTGGGCTAAGATGACTGATTACATCTCTAACAGTTACTTTTTTATTTTTATGAGTCCGCTTAATAAGTTGGATGTCGCCAAGTTTAGACGCAAGTAGAACTAGTCTTCTTCTGTTTTGAGGTACACCGTATTCAGAAACATTTACAACTTCATATTTATAATTATATCCATTTCTTGATAGCGTATCTAAAAAATTCTTAAATACCGGGTATTTCTTCGTATCAGCAAGACCACCAACATTTTCCATTGAAACGATATCAGGCTTAACCTCTTCAATTAATTGAGCAAATTTCCCTAGTGGTTCAAGTTGTTTTTTTGTTACTTCTTTTAAATTTAGTTTTGAAAACGGTTGGCAAGGAGCACAACCCGCTAAAACTCTTACACTCTCCTTTTTAGGACCGAATAATCTATTTATATCTTGTGCGGTCACCTTTAAAATATCCTCATCTATAAATTGAGCTTTGTTGTTATATTCATAGCCAAATTTACATATAGAATCGTTATCAATACCAGCCACAACATCAAGGCCTTCTTTTATTAAGCCATGGGTAAGTCCGCCTATACCACAAAATAAATCAATCACTTTAATTTTTTTGTTTAATCTCATATTTATCATTCACTAATAATTATTTTTACCAACTCAACAAACTACCTATATTTTACTATCAATTTAATAAAATAACAATGACAAAATATGGAAAATTATCAACCTTTTTAATGAAACATTAGTGTAGATTGATATTTACTTCCCTTTGTGGTAAATTACTATTGACTACCTACAATATGTTAGCGAAAAATCAGCACGAGAAGACTGCACGTCTTTGCCGTTTTACGGCCAGAAATGGGCAGTCGACCTCCGCAAAACGGTAGCTCGTGCTATCGCTAACAGTGGGTAGTCAGGTTCGACTGCCCTTTTTTGTTAGGCAAATTGGACTAAATTTTAATAAACTAACTCAAAAACTATGAGTCTAGAAAACAAGCTTGCGGACGGAGCTAAAAAATCGTCAATCAAGGACTGGGCTAAAAAGCACAAAGTCCTTACTGGGATAATCATCCTTATCCTCTTTATAATCATCGGCAAAGCTATAGGCGGTGATGACAAAAACCAGGCAAAAACTGAGAATGTCGGCCAAACCAACAAGGCTGCCGAACAAGCGCAAGAACAGCAAAAAGAAAAAGTCTGGACATCGGTCTTCAAGACTTCAATAACAGCCGACAAGCAAACGGGATCCTTCAAATTAGAAGGCGGCCAGCAAAAATTGATCTATAAAAGTACCGGTGGAGATTACTCCATGTGCATGGTCTATGTCATGGGAGAAGGCTCGACTTTAGAGAAAAACGGCGGCATCCCGACCGTTTCAATCACTGGGTCAAAACAAGACGAAACCATGATGAGAAAGAGCTCCGGGGAATACTACTTAGACGTCAAATCAGCTAACGGCAATTGCGACATTGAGATACAAGAATTGAGATAGCCTGTTGGCCCCAGAATGGACCGTGTTAGAGTCTTCGCGGAAGAAACAACAAACTAACCAGGCTAACAAAAATACCCCCGACTTTCAAAACGTTGAGGGTATTTTTTATTTGTTAACATTGCAGCAAAGGGGTTTACACTTTTGAAGACTAAAATATAATAAATCTATAATTATTTATTATATTTTGGCCAATATGAATCAATTTGACCCCCGCTATATGCAATTACTAGT
>JBAYNC010000071.1:0-5328 GCA_041679025.1 Patescibacteria group bacterium | reverse complement strand
TAATTTCATTACGATCGTTTTTGTTGAGGTGGGCATACCACCTAGTTTTTTTTAGTCATATATTCTTATTTTAGAAACCTCCAAATTATTTTACAAGTGTTCGGCTTCGAATGAGAATCTGCCAACATTTAAATCCACTAGTTATGAAACCATATTCTAGAAAAGACGAGAGAAAATCTTCTCGCAAAGAGATCTCTAAAGAATTAAAAAACTACAAAAAAATAACCTCAGAAGAACAGGCCTTCCAAGCAATCAAATTTCAATACTTAGAAATAATGAACTCTTCATCGCTAAGATTACTTATTGATGGCATTTTCCTCACATTATGTAAAAGAATAAACAGTAAAAATTAAAAAACAAGTATAAACCCAAAGGAAAGAGGTAAAAACACCTCTTTTTTAATTACTACAAATCTTTTTTGACAAAATATGAGAAATATGATATAATTTAATTATTAAATAATTAATAACCATTTAAAAAAAGAGGAGGACTAAAAGATGAAAAAAAAAGTTATCGTCAAGGGTCTACGGCCCACCAAACAGAAGGATGAGCCAGAAAGCATCTTGGTTCTAAGCTATAACGGGGAGGTTTGGCAACTCAATGACCAAAAAGTCACCGAAAAAAACTTTCGGAAAGTTAGGGAAAAAAGCCCGGAACAAATGGTCTCAATCAGAAGATACCTCACCGTGAAGGAGGTGCCAATCAGGGAGGTCAAAGTAAAAGAAATGAGATAAAATATATAAAAGAGGATGGCATCAGTCATCCTCTTCTTTATTTTTGTATCAGAGATAAACTAAAAAGCAATACCCAGAAATAAGGTTTTTACCACCAAATAAAAAAATAGGATTATTAAAATAGTATAAGACATCTGCCCAAATTCCTTCATACTAATAATTATAATTAAATTATTTATTTCGAGCTGCCAGTTGCCCACAGGCTGCAGCGATATCAGAACCGAAACGATAACGACTGGTAACTTTTATTTTTCTCTTAATTAATATCTTTTCAAAATTCTTAAAAACCTTCTCATCAACCGGACGGAAAACTGACGTCTCATTATAATTCATCAGGTTAACTACATAAAGTGGCTTATTCATAATAGCCGCTAATTTTTCAGCCGCCTCGTCGCTATCATTAACATTTTTCATTAACATATACTCAAACATCACCTGACGATTAGTCTTTTCAATATAATAATCTACAGCCCGTAATAATTGGGCAATTGAATATTTTTTGTTAATCGGCATCAAGTCTGATCGAATCTTGTCACTAGCACTATGAAGAGAAACAGCCAGATTAACTTGGAGCTTTTCTTTGGCCAGACGCTTAATACCATCAACTAAACCAACTGTCGAAATAGAAATATGACGGGCTCCAATATGCAAACCATCAGCTTCATTGAGAACTCGAATAGCGCTCAACACCTGATCATAATTCAAGAATGGTTCACCCATTCCCATAAAGACAATATTGGTAATTTTAGATTTAAAATTAGTCTTCAAATAACGAGCCCAAAAAAGAGCCTGTTCAATAATTTCATTCTTATTTAAATTTCTAGTAAAACCAGAAGCACCAGTCGCACAAAAAGAACAACCCAAAGGACAACCAACTTGAGAAGATATACAAATAGTGTCTCTTCCCTCTTTGTGTCGCATCAAAACAGTTTCAATTTTAGCTCCATCAGATAAAGTGATTAGAGCCTTAAATGACTTTTTATCTCGAGCTGCTAGCACCTTAGCCTTGATATCAATTGGGCACTCAAGATTCAGCTTTTCTCGTAAGGCCAAAGGCAAATTACTGGCCTGATTCCAGTTATCAATTAAATCACTAAAAAGTAATTTTTGTGCTTGTTTCACGCGATAGGAGGGCTCAGTCTTTAAAACTTCATAAAAACTATTAATATTCATACTAAGCTACTTTTTCTAGGCGCTCCTCAATTTCAGCGCAAAAGTTTTTTAACAAACCGGAGGGCGGTAATTCACCGGAGTCATTCATTTTAATTATCTGACGGTAAGCATCATTAATCAGTTTTTGGTCATCGACTTGATAGCCAAGACGCTTAGTGGCCTTTTCCAATAATTCAGCTAAACGATTCTTGAGACGCTTAACCTTCTCTTGTTCTCCTTTACTTTCAAACTCATTCTGTTCAACAAAAAATCCATTCTCAGAATGATCTAATAAAAACCTACTAACTTCAGAAACGCTTTTCTGCCAATTAATTTTATTTTCGTCGTAAGGTTTTTCGATGTTAATCATATTATTTAACTTCAATATAAATTCGATCAACTAGCGCTGGAGATCGTTTCAAAAATCCTGGAAAGAAATGAAGTTCAAAACTATCAATTTCTTTTACCCCCTTTAAATAATTTTCAATTTGAGATTGATTCAAATTAACTAATTTACCCTTATCAATAAACTCGGAATCGACTGAAGCCAAACGGCTGGCAAAATCAAATTTCAAGGTAGCAATATTATTTTGAGAATCATAACCCTCTAACTCATACTCAAGATTGGCTCTGTCAATTTCAGCCACAGCCTTGCTGTCAGGATTAGTTGCCGACATCTTTTGTTGAGCAATTTTAATAATATCACTACTGGAGAAAGAGATAACATTGACAATATTCTTTACGGAAGCAGAAAACTGATCTTTCTGGTCTCCAACTTTAGCATTAACCAATTCAATTTGAGCCGTATCAGTGCTAACTTGGTAAATTACCTGGTCATAGCCATTCTTAGCTCCCACTTTAGCCTTAACCTTCTCAGTCAAAAGATTATTCAATTCTTGAGTGGCCCTATCAACATCAGATTGAGAAATGCTCTTTTTAATAGTTGAGCCAAAAGTAAAGGCTCCCAAGCTCTCGGCATAAATTTTGTCTTGCAGCCCGGACCATAAGCCAGGAATAGTAAATTTAGTCGGAGAAATAGCCATATCATTTCCAGATTTGTCAGGATAAACATCAACTTCAACCGATCCTCCAGCCGGAACAGTTATATTATTTTTAATTCGAAACAATTTATTATCTGGACTCAATAAACGAGTCGTAGCTACTAAGGGTTGATTCTGACTATAATTATTGATAACCTTTACTCTGCCAGAAAATCCACCACCGACAGAACTCTCACCACTTGATTGGAAGACACCACTTTCTTCAGCCTCAATTCTAGTAATATTACCGCGTAATGATCGATCATTATCAGGAATCTGGTTGGCGCCATAAACATCAACTATCAAGCTATCATTAACTACCTGTTTTCCAGGAGTGACAATAACAGTCATTTTAACTAAGACGAAATAAAGAACTGCTAAGACTAGCACTAAGGCCAAAGCAATAAAACGAAAAGCTAATTTACGATAAGTACCAATGGAGTGACCGGGAACAGCGACCTGCTCATCAATTATCAATTTATCAAGCTCATCAGTTTTGGGAGTCGGAGCCTTAGGAGCATCTTGGTTAATTTGCTGTGACATCATTTGAAAAAACTGTTTACGAGAATCAAAATTATCACTCAGAGGAGCGCTAGGACTAGGTGGAGTAATAGGCTCGGGAGATGTCACCTTGATAGAAGAAATCTTTTCTAGTTGTGGTTTTTCCACCATTGATAAAAGTCTCTTTGCAGCATCCGATCGACCGCTCACCCTCTTAATACTAGCCGAGTGGCTAGCTTTATGAATAGTCGTTGGCTTGTGGCTTTTTTTACTTAAAGTCATATTTTTAAATTTAGAATATTTAACTAAAAACAAAGTTCAATATCCTTAATTATAACATTTCTTTTAATTCTCAACAACCTCTAAGACCGAAACAAAATCAGATTTAATAGCCGTAATCAGCTCAGACTGATAAGCCACCTGAAAGCCAGTTTTCAAAATATTATCTTTAATCTTAAAATAGACTGGACTATCACCAGGGTGAGCCAAAAATAAACTTCTTAATTTGTCTAATTCAACACTGCTCAAATCCCGATTAAAGATTAATCTCAGGGCCGGGACCGTAGCCTCTACTTTTGCCGGTGCTTCAATCGGATCTCGACTAGGCTCAGTTTTTTTAGGATAATTACGATAATTATTCCGTGGATCATCACGACTCTCCAGTAATATTCTTTTGAAATCATCAATACTCTTGGCCGGATTATCTTCATCCAAGAGCACCACCTTATTAACCAAAATTTTAGTTTCCTGATCTTTGTCAGAAACTCTACCCCGACACAAAACTATTTTACCAACAGTCCAAATATCCGAAGTCTCTTGCAATAATTTTGGGAAAACCAAGAGTTCGACATTAGTAATAGCATCTTCAATCTTTACAAAAAGCATGGTCTGATTATTACGAGTAATAATTTTTTTAATAGTGGAAATCACTCCCGCCGTGTTGACACCAGTTTCCTGTTCCCGACCCTTCAATTCAACCAAAGGAATAACAAAGCCAGAAAAATATGGAAGATAATGATTTAGAGGGTGCTCAGTAATATAGAGCCCGAGGAGTTCCTTCTCCCAGCGCAGAAAATCCTTTTCTAAGGCCGCCGGGGCCTTAACTAATTTAGGATAACTAGCAACATAGATTTGCGGCGAAGAAGAAAATAAACTGTCCTGATGACTATTCTTCATTTTGCCATTCTCTTTGTTAAAGCTCAAAAGCATTTCCAAATTAAATAAAAGTTCACCACGTTCTCCATAGCGATCCAGGCCTCCAGTCTTAATTAAACTTTCCATTGACTTCTTATTTAAATCACGATCACTGATTCTCTCTAAAAAATTAAAAATATCAAGATACGGGCCATTGGCTTTTCTCTCGGCAATAATCATATCACAGATATGACCACCAACGTTCTTAACTGCTCCTAAACCAAAACGAATCGTATCAATTTTTTCATCAACAGCCACAATCCGATTATCAATGGTGCCACTGGTCACAACGGTAAAAGTAGCAAAAGACTCATTAACATCAGGAGGCATAATTTGTAGTCCCATTTTACGACACTCATCAATCTCAATTGCGATCCGATCGATATCATTCTGGTCTGAAGTTAAAAGAGCGGCCATAAATTCAGCCGGAAAATGAGCTTTGAGATAGGCAGTTTGATAACCGATAAGGGCATAACAGGCGGCATGACTACGATTAAAACCGTAGCCGGCAAAAGGCTCAATAAATGAGAAAATTTTCTCAGCTAATTCTTTGTCTACTCCATTTTGGACACAACCCGAAACAAATTTTTCTTTCTGCTCGGCTAGTAAAGTTGGGATCTTCTTACCCATCGCTTTCCGCAAAGTATCAGCCTCACCCTTAGTAAACCCAGCAAGCTCCCGAGAAATCTGCATAATTTGCTCTTGAT
>JBAYNC010000070.1:0-5334 GCA_041679025.1 Patescibacteria group bacterium | reverse complement strand
TCACTGATCCAGCTGGAAATTTAAATATGGAAATTTATATTAAACCAGGACGTGGTTATCAAATTTCTGAAGGTGAAAAGAAGGCTAATAATGAGATTGGTTATATCGAAGTTGATGCTATTTTTTCTCCAATTTTGGCTGTTTCTAGTAACGTGGAGAATGTTCGTGTTGGTAAGATGACTAATTGGGATAAATTGATTGTTAACATTAAGACTGACGGTACTATTACCTACGAAGAAGCTTTCAAGAAATCAGCTGAAATTCTAATTGATCAATTTAATTCTTTATTATCTGGTCCAGAAGCTGAGGTAATAGCCGAGGAAGCTGAAGTTATTGCAGAAGAGGCCGTGGAAGAGGTAAAAGAAGAAGTAAAAGAGAAAAAAGTTAAAAAAGCTAAAAAATAAATTTATATAATAATTCCTGAAAGGTATGCGACATAACAATAAGGTAAAAACTCTGGATCGACCCAAAGAAGCGCGTGAGTTAATGCTCCGTAATATGGCTTCCAGTGTTTTACTGTACGAGAAAATAACAACTACCGAAGCTAAGGCTAAAGTGGTTAAACCATTGGTCGAGAGACTGATCACTATTGCTAAGACCGGTGATTTGAGTTCTCGCCGCAGATTAATCCAGATTCTTTTACAAAAGAATGCTGTGAAGAAATCCATGGAAGTTTTAGGGGAAAGATATAAAACTAGAAACGGTGGCTATACTCGCATCGTCAGACTGGGCAATCGCCAAGGTGATGGAGCTAAGATGGTACAGTTAGAATTGGTCTAATAATTTTAATACTATGAAAAATAATATCGAAAGAAAACTTCATAAAATTGATGCTACCGATCAAACCATCGGTCGGATGGCTACTCGGATTGCCACTTTACTTCGTGGTAAGAATAAGGCTACTTTTCAACCCCATTTAGATGAGGGTGATATTGTTGAGGTCTCTAACATCAAATTTGCTAAGTTTACCGGCAAGAAATTGCAACAAAAATTATATTACCGCTTTACCGGTTATCCAGGTGGACTTCGAACTAAAAAGATTGCCGATGTTATGAAAGCTAAACCAGAATTTGTTTTACAAAGAGCGGTCAGAGAGATGTTGCCTCCAATCAGATTGCGCGGAGCGATGATGAAAAGATTAATTATTAAATAAAATACGACTAATAATATGGTAGAAAAAAAGACTGTAAAAAAAGTCGCCAAGCCGGTTGTTGCCAAAGAAAAAGAAGTGGAGAAGAAGAGTGAGCCCGCTGATTTTTCCGGTAAATATGTCCAGGCTATCGGTCGTCGTAAAACCGCTGTGGCCCAGGTTCGTCTTTATGAAGATGGCAAAGGAGCGATGATTGTTAATGGCATTAAATTAAGCAAATATTTTCCTGGTGATTCTTCTTCTGTGGCTACGGCTGCTTTGAAATTGACCAGCCATGCTCGTGATTTGAATGTTTCTGTTATCACTCGTGGTGGTGGAAAGTCAGGTCAGGTTGAAGCTGTTAGACATGGCATTTCTCACGCTTTATTAAAATTAGATGAAAACTATCGTGAAGTTCTAAGTACTGCCGGACTTCTAACTCGTGATAAACGTCAGGTTGAAAGAAAGAAACCGGGTCTACGCAAGGCTCGTAAGGCTCCACAATGGTCAAAACGTTAATCTATTCCGTTTCATATATATCACAAAAAAACATCTCTCTCACGAGATGTTTTTTTTGTTTGACAGACCATGATTATTATTATAATATTAGCTAATAATTTGTACTTTTAAAAGATAATTTTGCTATAGCCGAAAGGAGCTTGTAAGGGCTATTTTCGGCTGTGGCAAAATCACTAAGACTAGTCCAACGGCAAAAACTAAAAAAACTGTCATGAATACGGACAAAACTGTTAAAGACGGTAAGCTTACCGATGAACAAATTGGAAAAATTTGGCGTAAAGCCGAGGAAATCATGAAAAGAATTAACCGTGGCGTTGTTTCTTATCAAGATACTCTCGATGTAATGCAAAAGATTATTATTGAAGGTAAATCCCAGGATCATTTGGATGTCATAAAGGGATCGCATCAAATCAGATTGATCCGACCCGTCGTTGATACTCATAATACTCCTTTTATTCCTCCGGGATGGACAATTGATGCTCATCGGCCTTTTGGTCGGTATGAGCTTGATGTTTCTGAGATCCACATTCATGTCTCTATCAAGCAATATAATGTCTTGCCAATTGATGGTATAGAATTATTAGAGGAATTAGCCCGCAATATTGTTTTTAATGCTAATGTTTTGGACTGTCTACTCGACCATCAGGAGTTAATTCCTGATGATTGGAAGCGTTTTAGATTGTTCTTTTGGGGAACGATTTATAAGCTTTTAGATGGTCGTCGCGTTGTTCGTTGCTTGCAGTGGCATAATGATAATTGGAATTGGGGATATCAATTGATTGAATCTAATTTTGGTTCCCATTCTTTCGCGGCCACTTTAGCCGCTCAACATTAAACTTTTTCTGACCTCTGGTATAACCGGAGGTCATTTTATTTTTGTTTTTTTAAATAAATTTTGCTATAATCTAATTATTATGGAAAATTTAATTAAAAAACTGGAGGAATTACGTGAACGCTTTTTGAAGATTAGGCAGCTTTTAGATATTGACGGCCAAATAACCGAAAGTCGGGAAAAGAAGCGTCTCATGTCCGATTCTGGCTTCTGGGATGACAGGGAGAAAGCTGTCTCTATTGGCAAGAGAGTAGAGGAATTAGACAGTGAGATCAAGCGCTGGGAGGAGATGGAGAAAGACATCACAGACCTAGAATCATTGGTGGCCTTAGCCCAAGAAGAGGACGATGATTCTTTTCACGATGAATCACTGAAAAAATATGATGAATTACTCAAAAAATTTAATGATTTGGAGTTTTTAGCTTTATTTTCTGATAAATATGATCCTAGTAGTGCTATTTTGTCTATTCATGCTGGAACTGGCGGGGTTGATGCCCAAGATTGGGCTAATATGCTAGAGCGCATGTATTTGCGTTTTTGTGAACAAAAAAAATATACGGTAGAAATAATCGACCGAACGGTTGGAGCGGAGGCTGGTATCAAGAGTGTGTCGCTTAGAATTTCTGGTCGTTTTGCTTATGGCCACCTCAAAAGTGAGAATGGGATGCATCGCTTAGTCAGAATTTCACCCTTTGATGCTGAGTCAATGCGTCATACTTCCTTTGCCCTCGTGGAAGTTATCCCTGAATTACCAGAGACTGAGGATATTGTGATTAAAGATGAAGATTTGCGGATGGATTTTTATCATTCTTCCGGTCCGGGAGGACAGAATGTCAACAAAACTTCTTCTGCGGTTAGGTTAGTTCATATTCCCACTAATATTGTCGTGACTTGTCAGAGTGAGCGCTCACAACATCAAAACAGGGAAATAGCGATGAGGGTCCTAAAAGCCAAGCTCCATCATTTAGAAGTAGAGAAGCGGGGAGAGACGGAGAAAAAGTTGAAGGGCGAGACTCAAAAGGCTGGTTGGGGAAAACAAATTCGTTCTTACGTTCTTCAACCCTACCAGTTAATCAAAGATCATCGAACTGATTATGAAACCACGGAGGTTGACAAGGTGCTTGATGGAGATTTGACCGGTTTTATGGAGGCTTATCTGAGGTGGTTGAAAAAATAATTTATTCAATAAAATATTTAATTATTTTTTATTTATAACTCTGGTTTATATCCCAGGGTTATTTTATTATCTCTTTTATCTTTCTTTATTTGCTTCTGGATATAATTGAGGCATGAGAAAATATTATTTGATCATCATCTTCGTTTCTTTAGGCTTGGTCATCGGGACATTATTTGCTCCGCTAATTAATATTGGTCGGCTTGGTTTTTATCTTTTTATTATTTTTATTTTGCTATCTTTCTTATTTATTCGTTTTAATTATTTTCGTTTAATATTATTGTTTATCTCTTTTTTATTCTTAGCCCTCTGGCGTTATCACCTTTGGCTTCCGGGTGATTTAGCCCAATATAATGGGAAAAAAGTGGAATTAACTGGGTTTATTTGTGAAGAGTCAGATAGGCGTGGTGAGAGCCAAAAAGTATTATTATGTACTTCTGGCGGAAAAATATTGATTAATACTAGTCTTTATCCGGAATATTATTACGGAGATCAGGTAAGCTTCAAGGGGACGTTAAAGGCGCCGGAGGCTATTGAAGATTTTCGGTATGATTATTATTTGGCTCGTTATGGAATTTATTCTCTCAGCTATCAGCCAACACTAAAAAAGATTGGCGAGGGCAGGAGTTTAAATAATTTATTTTTTAGGTCGCTGTTTAATATCAAAAAAAAGTTATTTGGGATTATAAATCAAGGATTACCAGAACCGGAGGCAGGATTAGGGAGTGCCTTGATTTTGGGTTACAAGCGGACTGTAAGTGATGCTAATTTAGATCTATTTTCAATCATTGGAATCTCTCATATGATTGCTATCTCCGGAACTCATATCACTATGATCTCGGCGATGGTGATGAAGCTTCTATTATTGTTTCGTTTTCGAAAGAAGCGTGCTTTCTATTTAGCAATAGTATTTCTTTTTCTCTATGTTCTTTTAACTGGTTGGCAGGCTTCGGCTGTCAGGTCTTTAATTATGGGAGGAATGGCTCTTTGGGCGGCTTGTTTTGGCAGGGATGTTAGAATTGAGGTTCTATTAGTTTTTAGTGCTGGAATAATGCTTTTATTTAATCCGACTCTTTTGCGAGATGACTTGGGTTTTCAATTATCATTTCTAGCTATGTTGGCTTTAGTTTATATTTATCCGATTGGGGACTACTTGGGTCAGAGGTTTTTAGGGAAGAGGAAAAGGTTAAAGCTAGTTTGGGATGTTTTAAATGTGACAATTGCAGCGCAACTGGTTACAATGCCAATTTCGCTTATTAATTTTAATCGTTTTTCAATAATTGCTCCTGTTGCTAATATTATAGTCCTTTGGACTTTTCCATTCTTGATGGGAGCATTAGCTGGTGCTTTATTTTTATCAGGATTTATTCCCATATTAGGCTGGTTTTGGTTTTGGCCAGCGTATTGTTTGCTTCGTTATCAGTTTATAATGACCAATATCTTGGCTAAAGTTCCTGGAGCAGCCCTGGAGAATCAGAGTTGGAATTGGGCTTGGGGTTGGACTTATTATTTTATTTTGTCAGTATTAGTTATTCTGCTTTACAGAAGATTGGTAATAATGACCTACTCCCCGCACTCAAAAAGGCCATCATAAATGATGGTCTTTTTTCATACGGGGTTTCTTGTTATCGTCGCTTCGCGTCAAAGCTTCCGTCGAAACTCCAGGCACCATTCATCCCC
>JBAYNC010000069.1:0-5381 GCA_041679025.1 Patescibacteria group bacterium | reverse complement strand
TGACCAAGTATTGTCAGTAGCTACAACTGTTGATTTAACAGTAGTTGTCTTTGAACCGTATTTCAAGTAAACATCACTTAATTTGTTTACTAAGAAAGCATCACCAGCAGTAAAATCAACTGCAAATGAATTAACAGTAACGTCTTCAATGCTATTGCCAGTTAAGGTAAATGCACCTAATTTATAAGCAGTATTAGGAATAACTACATTTTGATTACCATAAGTGGTTTGTTTAGCCAAAGAAATAGAACCAGTTTGAACAGTCAAAGTGTTGCCATCAACGTCAGCTGATGGAACGTTAATATAACCTAAAGATGACTGTCTTTGAGCACCGTTAGTATACATGATTAAATCAGCTACAAAAGTATCGGTAGCAGAAACATCATTTGTACCATCGTTGTCAAACATATCAGCTTTGATTTCAACAGTCACTGGAGTACCAGGAGTGATGATCAAAGATGAACCCAAACTATAAGTAGTTCCGGTAGTGTCTTTTACTAAATCAGCAGTAGAACCAATTTGAACACCATTAGCATAAATGGCACCATTTCTTAATTTGCCGATAGAGGCATCATTAGAAGTGTAGCCTGCTTTTAAGTATTCAACCTTGATGCTTTCTCCGTAAGCCTTGAATTCATATTTAGCCAAAGATAGACCAGAAGAATCCTTAGTTACGTTACCTGAGTTTGAATCAGCTTTCTTAGTAACAGTTAAAGTACCAGAATTAATGGTTTGAGTACCAGAAGTTGCTGGAACTGCAGTAGCAGTTACATAAGCACTATATTGTGAATCAGAAACTAACAAATCAGTAGCTTGTTGTAAAGACAAAGAATATGTCTTAGAAGAGCCACCAATAATGCTACCACGAACCTCTAAAACTCTAGCACCAGCTAACAAAGTAACTGGGCTACCAGAGAAATCAAAAGTAACATAATTATCAGTACCTAATTGTTGAACAGTACCTTTCATAACACCATCAACATAGAAAGATAAATCTTTAATGTCAGTAGTATTAATAGAACCAATTTGACGGAAACGGATGCTGTTTAAAACAACATCACGATTGCCAATAGTAGTACTATTCTTCCAGAAAGTGTAATCAGTTTGACCAGCATCTACATTAGAAGTTGCAGGATTAGTAGTAGCGTTTAAAGCAACAGTAGCTAAAGTAGCACTAGCAACACTCATAGCATTACCATTCATTGGGAATGAACCAGAAATAGTTGCAGTTGAAACTGGAATAACATCAGAAGCAGCATTAATAGAGACAGCAACATTAGCACCGTCGGTAGTAACAGCTGAGATGTTTGATTTAACTGTAATTTTTTTGGTAGTACCAGCACCTACTGTAAATAATCCTGTTGGGTTATTGAAAGTAATATAGTTAGCACTAACAGTAGCGTTATCAGTTAAACGATTAGAACCTTCATACAAATAAGCTGCAGCCAATAAAGCATCGGAAGAAATACCGATTCTCTTAACCTTTAAAGTCTTGATAGTAACTGGACCATCAGAAGAAGCAGTAAAGTTAAAAGTAGCTAAATTAGCACTAGCTTGACCGTAGATCAAGGTAGCGGAAGCAGCAGTATCAGATGCTAAAGAAACGGTTAAACCGGTTCCTTGACCTGGTAAATTACCAGAAACGATACCAGACTGTGAAGTCTTAGTAAAAGCTTCTTCGGCACCAGTAATAGCAGCACCGGTAGTACCAATAGCGGAAACAGTGATAACATTGCTGAAATCAAATCTGTTAGCGTTAAAAGCAGCTTCGGTAGCTACATTTCTATAGGTAGAACCATCAAAGTAATAGATAGCTGAATTACCAGCTACTTTTACCAATGAACCAGCTGGAACAACACCAGCAGTTAAAGGAGTACCAATAGTGTAATTGGTGAAGAAAGAATCAGCTACGTCGATTACTCTCTTAGCCCACATTGAGCCATAAAGAGCAATAGCGTCAGCTTCACTCTGGATTTTTCTCAAAACGCCATTAGCTTCCACGGCGTAAACAGAAGGATCAGTAGTGATCTTTACTAATTTAGTACCAGGTCGCATTACAACGTTTGCTCCCAATGGATAAGAAGATAATTCAGTTGCAGAAACAGTTACTACACCTGAGAAATCCTTGTACCATGAGAAATAAACAGTGTCACTTGGGAAAACATATCTCTTGCCATCAGCACCAAGGTAATAAACGGTTGATAAACCGTCTTTCTTGATTAAATCACCAGCCTGAGCACTAGCCTTTACTGGGCTAATACCTGACATGGAGAAAATAGTCAAAGCCATGACGCTTACTGCAAAGAATTTGCGTAAGTTTTTCATAATTTAAGTTAAACGTCACTCAGAATAATATTTATATAGATAAATATCATCTTTGTGAAGAAAATTGGCTCATCGGAATGATCTAAAATTTTTTTCTCTCTCAGGTCCAAAATAATCCATTACAAATTAATTGAAGCTTCGGCTAGGACGATAAAGCCTTGATAGAGGTAGGGCGCAAATCAACCGGAATCCCGCTTCCCCGCGCGCTTATAGATATAAGCAGGGAAAAAATCATGGGAATAATTTTCGCCTCCGACGCAGACCTTTAGTACATATATCTTATATGTTTAAGCGCGCGGAAAAAAGCTTAGTAGGTTTACTCCTTCTCCAAAAGCCAATGATCCCGACTTCACCTTCGAAATTAACGTGAAACGGAAAATTCCTTTTTCAAGAAAGATAAAAAATATTTAGAATCCAACGAGCGAATTGTGTTAAGAACAAAACCTTTTCGATTAACATCGAAAATCGACCTTGCGGGGTTTCGTTAATCCTTTAATCTCAGAATAAATTCTGAGACTAATATGGATTTGTTAAAAGATTAATTTAATCTTCTGACAGATCCATACTATCATAACGATAAAAAACCAATTCTCGTCGGCTGTTTTTAAAGAGCTATTAACTTATTGCTTGATAACTTTACTGGCTTCGTCCAATTTATCTAAAGCGCCAGAATAATTTTTTTCATTGAATAGCTTTTCCGCCTCATCTAGAATTACCTTAGCATCCTTGACTTCGACCACTGGTGGAGTGGAAGTGGCGACAGCATCTTTTTTATCACCGCTACCAGGAGTATAAACTACAAGACCGGTAGTAGAAATTTCAGAATCAGCAATAGTGACTAGAGCAGTATCATCACTTATTTTAGCGGCCGGCAAATTATCTTTAACCTTGGCCATCTCAGTTTTAAAAGTATCATTTAATTTAGCGACGGAAGCGGCATCAGCATTATTATCAGCTTCTGATAAAGTACTAGCGATATCACGGATATGTTCGGAAGCATATTGAACAGTTAAGCGACTCTTGGCTTCCCCGTCCGACATTGTACCTAACTTAGCGCGCTCGCTAATAACCCGAGCAATATATAAGGAGTTGTTTGGACCGACTGGTAACCTGTCACCGAAAAATATTCCAGTAGTTAAAAATAACACAATGGCCACCGAAGCCCAAGCGAATTGAGGGACGGAAGCAAAGACATTGCGAGTCACCATCCAGAAATTTTCTAAAACGGAAACATGAAAGTCACCACAAGTATTTTGAACCTGTGACAGCAAAATTTCCCGGTGGCTGGTTTTCCAGCTAGCATCGGGTTTAACATTTTGCAGATTATTTAATTTTTTGATCAATTCTCTTTCAGTCATATAAATTAATTATTTTTATTTTGTTCTTCAATTAATTCTCGTAAGGCTTTCAGAGCTCGGAATAATAGAACGCGGACATTACCTTTAGTCTTCCCAGTCACTTCCGCTATTTCTTCCAGTTCCAGATCATTGATGAAGCGCATGATAATCACTTCGCGATATTCCATTTTTAATTCCGGTAATTTTTTTCGAATAATTTCCAGATCAGAATTTAAATTTATTTGTTCAATCACGCTTTGACTATCATCAATTACTTCAATCGGGTGTTTGTCATCATCCAGTGATGAGACCACTTGATTCTGACGATAATAATCGATGATAGAAGTCCGAGCTACTTTATAGAGCAAAGCTCTTAAGGTTCGACTATCGGTCAACGAATTATTTTTAATATACTCCCAAGTTTTTAGAAAGATAATAGAAGTTAAATCATTAGCTTCTTCCTTGTTCCCAATCTTGAAATAGACAAAGCGATGAATGTCATCGACATATAAATCATAGGCTTCAATAAAAGCATCCTTGTCCTTTTTTTTCAAGCGGGAAAATAAATTTCTCTCTTTAAATTTTTGTACTGGATTTCTGTTAGTCATTTTATTTTCCACTTAATAATACGTTAATTAGAGCAAAATGTTACAGTAGGAATTCTATCATACTAGGGTATAAAATCAAGCTTCAATTTGACTTAAAATATAACTGTGATAAAATAGAAAAACAAGGGTTTAAGTCTAAAAATACGTAGACTTAAGTCAGAATAAATTACAAAAACAAAGGCTTTTTTGCATCTCAATTTTAAACCGTTTCCGACTTAAGTCCAGAGATGCTTTGACAGAAGATATTAGATATAAAAACCAAACTAAAAAATTACATCAAATATTACTCTTCTTAAAACTATATGAAGCTAACTATCAACAGCCCTCAAACTAAAATAATAGACGAAAACCCACTCTGGCTCTCAGTCTCAGAGGCTGCCAAGGTTGGTGGGGTTCAGACTAAAACCATCAGAAGAGCGATAAAAAAAGATCTCAAATTTAAGGTCAAAGGTAATCGCTACTTCATCACTCTCAGTTCCCTAATTATCTATCTCCATCAAAATACTAAACTCAAAAATAAATTAAACGAACACGGCATCGGACAATACATCAAGGAATGGAAAAATATTAAATTCTAAATAATCCATTTAAAGAAAGCTATCCTTCCAGGATAGTTTTTTAGTACCAAAAAAAATCAAAAATTACTAAAAATATTTATAACCTTTCAACCTCTCTTTTGTTCGAATATTATAATCTATTTACTGACGATGATATTTGTGAGAAAAAGCAAACCGGCAGTCATCAACTAATTAAAAAATATTCAACGTCAAATATTTTTTTATTAAACTTATTTCCCTTATTGACCATAAAAAATTTTTCTCTCTACTGTCAGATATTAGTACCTAATTATGTAGGATTTAGGTCAGTATAAAACTCTCACTTTTAATTCTAAATAAATAATTACAAATTTTCTAGAATATTATCCTTCAAGATAACTATTATTTAGCCACAAAAAAAGAAGACCAGATTCCGTTGGTCTTCTTTTTTGTATAGAGAGAGCTACTAGCGATTATAGGATAGCATCCTTAACAGCTTTAGCCACCTTGAATTTCACTACAGTTTTGGCTGGGATTTGAATCTCAGCACCAGTCAATGGATTGCGGCCGACGCG
>JBAYNC010000068.1:0-5431 GCA_041679025.1 Patescibacteria group bacterium | reverse complement strand
ATTGATTTTACTTCTTGGTTAGAATATTTCACTGATGGTATTATTGATGAGTTGCTTCGAGTTGGGAAAGAACTGGACAGGGAAAATAGTTCTCCTGAAAATGAATTAAAAGATTATCATCAGATAATTATTAATTATATAAAAAACAAGGGGTATATTAATGATCAAGAATATTCTAAGTTAACAAAAAGAGCTAAACCGACAAGAAATCTCGATTTCAGAAAATTAATTGCTTTGGGAATAATTGAAATGATCGGCAAGGGGAAAGCGACTTATTATAAGTTAAAATAATTAATAATTGCGGTGCATCATAGGAATTAAAGAGGCGGAAGCCTCTTTTTTTCGTGGTTTAAATTTTATTAATATTTTATCAACATTTTATATAAAATTTATCAGTGTTATGTTATAATATTGGCATGAATAAATTTAATGCTAAAAAAATAAGCTCCAAGGATGAGATTGTTATTTATAAGGCTAAGGATGGTCTTCCGGATTTAGTTGTTAAAATGGAAAAAGAAACTATTTGGTTAACCTTAAATCAAATCGCTAGTCTTTTTGTTACTGATAAATCTGGTATTTCTAGGCATATTTCTAACATATTTAAAAGCGGTGAGTTATCGCCCATGGCAACTGTTGCAAAAATTGCAACAGTTCAAAAAGAAGGAGGAAGAGAAATTGTACGTCAAATTGAATATTATAATCTTGATGCTATTATTTCGGTCGGTTATCGCGTTAATTCAAAACGAGCGACTCAATTTAGAATCTGGGCCACTAATGTCCTAAAAAGCCATATTATTAAGGGTTATACGATTAATGAAAAAAGATTAAAGGAAAATAAAGATTTGAAATTGGGTGAGCTGGAAAAAACTGTTAATTTTCTGCAAAGAGTTATTAATAATCGTCAACTAAAATCCATCGAAGCTAAGGGATTGTTAAAGGTGATAACTGATTATGCTAATTCCTGGATAATTCTGCAACGATATGATGAGCAGAAATTAGAAATTATTAAAAATGGAAAAGTTAGTTATAATTTAAATTATGATTTTTCTGTTAATGAAATAAAAGAATTAAAGAAAAAGTTAATTAAAGAAAAACAAGCGACTGATATTTTTGGCCGGGAACGTGAAAATAGTTTGGCGGGCATAGTCAGAAATTTAGAACAAACTTTTGGTGGTAAAAATTTATATCCGACCATTGAGGAGCGCGCCGCTCATCTTTTGTATTTTGTTATTAAAGATCACCCGTTTATTGATGGTAATAAGCGGATTGGTTCTTTTCTGTTTATTCTATTTTTAGTTAAAAATAATTATCTTTATAACAAGAAAGGTGAAAAGAAAATTAATGATGGCGCTTTAGCCTCTTTGGCTTTGCTTATCGCCGAAAGCGATCCTAAAGAAAAAAATGTTATGGTCGCCCTGATAACTAATTTATTGATTAATTAGTGGTTTTTTTAGATTTTTGCTGTTGTTAATAAAATCACCCCATTTCAGGGTGATTTTTGGTAGAGTTGCAATAATATGCTATTATGTTTATATAATAAAGATAATAAATAACCTGTATGAAAAAAATATTATTATTGCTGTTTGTCTCGTTATTAATTGGCGGTTGTAGCTTTACAATTGGCAACAATACGGTGTCAATCTCAGAAAATAGCTCATCTACTCCAGTTATTGAAACTGGTAAGCTTTTAGATTTGAGCCACAAAAATCTAACCAAGATTGACATGTCTGTCTTTGATAAAATAAGCTTAGAAGAATTAAATGTTTCTTATAATAATCTAACTGGCGCTCTGCCATCTCAAATTGGAAAATTGAAGAAGCTTAAGATTTTAAACGCCAGCAATAATCAGATGACTGGTGTGCCGGCTGAAATTGGACAGTTGATAAATTTAGAAGTATTAGATTTGTCCAATAATCAATTAACTGGTCTGCCAAATGAGTTAGCAAATTTGAAGAATCTTAAAACATTGAATTTATCCGGTAATCAATATTCAGAACAAGATCTCCAGGGCATTCGTAATAGTTTGCCAAATGTTAACTATATCTTAAAATAGATTGGGTTATATATGGATATCTCTTTGCAAGAAAAAACCCAAAAAGCTCTATTAACTAGTTTATTTCAGCGTATTAAAGGCCGGTTGCAGTTTTTGGGTCGCAAAAAAAGTTTGTTGGTTGATAGTTTAATTAAGAAGTCTGACGCTGATAAATTACAAAAAATTAGGGAAGATATTTTTAAACAATAAATCTATGGATAGCCCAGAAGACAATTTGCAAAATCCCTTAGAGAAAGAAGCGGGACTAGAAAATAAATCTGAGAAGCTAGAGAGCCCCGCTGATTTAATTGAGAGAGAAACTGAGGAGCTAAATAGCATTGTTAATCAATCAATAATAATTGAAGGCGGTTTGAATACTGGTGAGTTATCAGCTCCTGAACAAGCAGAGTTGAGTGAAATTAAGCAAGAGGAGTCCGAAGCTTTAGAAGATTGGAAAAAGACATCTGAGGCCGTTTCTGAGTCTAAATATGAGGCGACTAATGAGGGCTGGCGGCAAGCAGCCGAGGATCAATTTGGCATTAAGGATTTTGATTTAGAGCAATTTAAGAGAACTGTTCTTAATGATCAAGCTGTTTCAGAGGCTTTTAATTCTGGCCATGATTGGGATTATATTTTTGATAATATGAGCTATTTTGTTGAAGGTGAGTCGTATGATCAGGCTTCTGAATCTTTTTCGGCTATGGGCAAGCTAGAAGAGGAGATGCCGGGGAGTGTCAAAAGTCTGCACGAAGAGTTTGGCTTGTCTAGCTTTCAGCGCTACCCCAAGGAAATCTTGTTGGATCAACTTAAAGAGCCTGACCCCAAAAAAGAGGTTGGTCTCTTAATTTTTGCCGACGAAGACTGGATTGGATCTTTTGATAATCAGTCAAAACTTTGGAAAAAAATTTATGATCAACAAAAAGAATCGTTAAATTTTAGAATAGTTGAATGTGGTTCTGGTACTAGCTTAGCTATTCAATTAATGAAGGTCAAACAAGATTTTGAGAATAAAGCATCGTTAGTCGTGTTGTCGTCTCATAGCGATCCTGAGGGATTTTATTTAAGCAATAAAAATGGTTATGTCAACCAGAAAGATATTGTTGAGAATTCTTCTAGCCTCAAAGAAATTCTAGCTCCAAACGCTCAAATGATTGCTAATGCTTGTAGTTCTGGGGCAATTAAAGGCTGGGCCAGGGTTGTTTCTAAAGAGGTCGGGATAAAAGCTGTTGGGCCCGATGAGCCAGCGGCCATTGAAGATATTGATTTTGCGGGAAATGACGTTATACCGAAGTATTGTAAGCCCGATGCTTATTCTGGCTATAATAAGGGATTTTTAGTGAGTAAAAAAAAGAAAGGTAAGTAAATATGAAAAATAAGACTCAGATACTAATAACTCCTAAAATAAGTCCTGATTTAGATGGTTTAGCTTGCGTGTATGCTTACACTAAGCTTTTGGGTAGCATTGATCGTGACAATCAATATTCTGCCGGTGTTTATGGACAACCGCAAATTGAGGCTCAATTTTTATTAGATAAATTTAATATTACTGATACCCTAAACTTTAATCCTAAAATTAATTTTGACAAGTTTATTCTAGTTGATGCTAGTGATTTGACGGGCATGCCAGAAATAATTAGACCGCAAGATGTGATCGAGGTTGTTGATCACCGCTTGACTCATCAGGCCCATGATCTTTTTGCTAATGCTAAAATTGAGATCGAAGTTTTGGGGGCAGCAGCTACCTTAATCTTTGAAAAATTTCAGGAAGGGAAGATTGAGTTAGATTATAATTCGGCTATTTTACTCTACGGCGCTATTTTCTCCAATACTCTTAATTTTCAAATTGATATTGTCAGTCCTCGGGATCGAGAGGCGGTGAGATTTTTGAAAGAGAAATTTGCTTTTCCGGATGGAATAATTGATGAGATGTTTGATTACAAGACTAATTATCTAAAAGATAATTTGACTGCGGTTATTAGGAGCGACTTTAAGGTTTTTGATTTAGGTCTTTCTAATCGTAGAATTGGGGTCGCTCAAATTGAGGGTTTTAATTTGATGGATGTCTTTGTGGCTGGCAGGGAAGAAATTAGTTCTGTTTTAAAAATTTTACAAAAAGAGAAATCATTAGACCTAATTTTTCTGACTATGGCTGATATTAAAAATGGCTTTAATATTATTTTTGTTATTGATAACGATAGCAAAGTATTTTTAGAGGAAAAGATGAAATTAAAGTTTGTTGATAATTTAGCTCAAACTGACAAATTATTACTTCGAAAGCAGATTCTGCCGATTTTAATAAATTGAATAATCTTTCCTAGCAGAGTATAATACAAATATATTAATATTAACTGTTAAAATTATGAATAAAAAGGCTTTAATTTCTTTGTTTTCTGTTGCCCTAATCTTATCATTTCTAGGTGTGGCTCAAGCTCAAAAGAGTGATAATTTAATGATGGTCCCAGCGACAACCAGAGCGGCTGTTTCATCAGCTTCTTCTGTCTCTCCCGCGAAAGCTTTAACTACTATTAAAAAATGTGGTGTTAATGGCTTCGGGGTCAATGATGATTGCGGTTTTAATGCTTTTAAGAGTATGTATTTTGAGTGTTATGATGGTTATTCTGAAAAAATGGGTGATGACACTAGTTGCAAATCTTCTGAGACTTGGCAGGAATATTCTCAATCAATCTGCGCTAACCGTTGCTATAATGTCCAGGTGCCAGTTGCTGATCAGCCAAATTCTGCTATTGCGATTCCAGCTCCGACCCCAATTCCGGCTCCATCTTTTACTGTTCCAAACACCAACGCTTGCTATAATAATGATTTAGTTAAGGCTTATAGTTCGGTTTTGAATGAATTACAAAAGGCTCAGGCTAGTAATAATATTAATCAGATTATGGAGCTTAAGCAAAAAGTCACGATTATCAAGGGAGAAATTTCTAAAAATGGTGACCAGTGTGGTCTAATTATTGCTGAAGTCCCTGGACAAAAGGCGACGACTCCGAAATCAGCTGACCAATGCTCAAAACTAGAACAATGGAAAAAATATCTTGATCTTTATGACCAGTTAATCAGTCGTAGTGAGGAAGAGTTCAAAAGCGAAAGTGGTTATACCAAGGAGGAAGCGACTAAATTAATTGTTGATCTACGAAAACGATATAAAGAGGTCTCTGCCCAATGTAATTCTCCGGCCGCTGTTAGTCCGGTAGTGTCCACCTCTAATCCAATTCTACCGAGCTCCGTAAAGGAAATTGATACTTATTATCAAGCTAAGATGAATAAAATTATTAGAACTAATAACGTCGCTTCGCAGGTCAAGGAAGTGGCCAATCTTCAAAGTGATGTCAGTAATTTAGTCGGTAATTTTATTAAAAGTCGTAAAGAGGTGGAGGCTAGTGAATT
>JBAYNC010000067.1:0-5491 GCA_041679025.1 Patescibacteria group bacterium | reverse complement strand
CGGCCGTGTCATCCAAAAAAATATACATTTCAATGTAGATTGATTTCTTGGCCTGGGAGATTGATTTAATCATGGCGCTCCAAGCTTTCCCGGAAGTTGTATATAAATGGTATTTCATTTTAATTACTATAGCATAGTTTTAGTATTTTGTCGCTAGGTTTAGCTAAAAAATAAAAAAGAGTATTCGGGTTTGAATACTCTTTGTTGGAAGATCTTCTACTTTTCTACTTTTCGCTACGGAAGGAAAAACTTACCCCTTCCATTATTATTTCCGTCAAAATGACGTTGGAAAATATCTTTTTGGGGAAGGAGAGAATTCCTGTTATGGTGTCAGCTAACGAATTTTCTGAGGATCCGTTTGCAAAGTGTTGGCTAATTGCCTCATTTATCTCATCCTGGCATTTAATATTATTTTTATTAAAAGTGTCAGTTAGATACTTTTGCAAACATAATACCTTCCTGCCAGGCTGAGCTTCCAATAATTTGTCAAACACCTCCACCTTATCAAAGCCCTCTCTTAGTCCTAATCGTAATTTTCCGTAAAATTTAAGATTAGTGTCTCTAAATTTCCCCGTGATCTCAACGGGAATAATTACTAGGCTTTCTAATGACGGGAGAAAACTCTCTGGTTTTTGGATATCAAATACCTGGCCTGTGGCCCAAACGTAATGATCCAAAATAATTTTATCCTTCTCTTTAGTTACAAGAACGGAAAACCATTTCTTGCCTTGGTCGAAAGTGTCACCAACCAGCCGAGATGCGGTAATATGTCTTTCGGCGACGACAGCAACCACAACAAGATGAACGATAGCGGCCATCATTGCTGTCATTAATAGATTATTACCATACTGAGGTGGCAAAATTAGGATTAGGACAATCGCTATCAGTGCGGGGAGTAAGAAGCTTAATGCTGGATACTTATGGAAAGTAATGAAGTAGGTTTTAATAATTTTTTTTATCATGACTTAGTTTTTTGAAGGTTGATAAGATGGTTCAGGTTAATTGCCAGATCCATCTAAGCCCTAGATAGACTTAGTAATTAACCCAAGATAACCTTGTTTTTTAAGCAACAAATAACTGATTTTTTAGCCTACCATAATTTTTTATTCTAGTCAATGGTTATAAAAAAAGACTATTTTGGGAAATAGTCTTTTGGTGATTTTTGAAATTAGGTGACCTGAAGTATCGGAATTGATAATCTTTCGTATAAGGAGCCGGAGGCTATTTTTTTGATTTTTTCATAAGCCTCTTGCCAGGTAACGATTGTGCCATTTTCGATTTTATCTTTTCTAAGCTTTTCATGTAACTCCATTTGGACGTTGGGATTAAAAACATTTTTTAGTCCGTCGGTTAATAAACAGAATTGAAAAAATGCTTCATCTTTTTCGAGGCAGAAGATAATTCGGATATTCAAGTCTGTGAGGTAAACCGCAAATAAAACACTGTCCTTGTTTGCTGCAAATATTGTTGGGAGCCTTTGGATATAGCTAGTCTTGGTGTCTAACCCTTCCATTTCTTTTAGATTTAATGACTCAAATACTTGTTTGGAAGTTTCAATAAACATTGCTATTTGTAGCTTCGATAGTATTGAAAACCATTCTTTGAGTTTTGGGCCAGAAACTGAACCTTTTGGTAAAACTATGTGCAGAACGTCCTGATTTTTCATGGGGTATAATTTTTTATTTGATTAATTGTCAATGAATTATTTTTTATACTATAATATTCTATAATTTTAGTCAATTAATCAAATAAAAAAGAGATCTGATGCTTCAGACCTCTTTAAGGGATTAGGAATTAATACTGAAGTCGTGTGTGAATCTTAATTGATTCGGCCTCGATCAGTATCTTAATCTTATGATCCATTTCCTCATTTTTGAGAAGGAGAGATATCTCTTCATCAAATTTTTGAAAGAATGCCCCCTTCTTTTTTCCACCATCTTCAGCTTCTTCATCTTTGATAATGGGAAAAAGAAACTCTTTGGCTTTGTCCCAGGTGTCCATATTAAATCCTCCATTAGCTCCTTTGGCTATTGCTTCCGCAATTATTGACGCAAAATTTTCTGCTGGGATTGATTTGGCAGCCTCTTCTAAACAGTTAGTCATTATCGTCCTGTTTTTTAGGTTGGAGATATAATTACTAGTTTCCTGAACGCAAAGCCCGACCCGATGAAGGTCTATTGGGTCCTTCTGATTAGTAATTTTTTTAACATAATATTTGACTATTCTGTTGCTGAGTTCACTAACTTCAGATGACCGCATTTGATTGACCAAATAAGTTATTGAAAGGTAAGAGTTATGGCCTCCCGTTAACTTATCAAGCAAATTGTATTTAAATTTCAGTCTTTTTATTTTCAGGCTGAATATGATAATGATAAGTATTATTATCAAGATAAGAGAAATGATGATAAAAGATGTAGTGCTCATGATTAAAAGTTCTTTAGGATTAATAATAGTTTGGATTAATTGTTAACCTCACCTTGGCAGATGAATTTAGCAATTAATCCAACTTAATCTTATTTTTTTAATGAGCTATTATTGACTTTAAAAATTATCATAATTTATTATTTCAGTCAATGGTAACAAAAAATAGGCCTCTAGCCTATTTCTCATTTCGTACCGCTACGGGGAATTGAACCCCGATTATCAGGTTGAAAACCTGGCGTCCTAACCATTAGACGATAGCGGCATGGTTATTAAATTAAGCAATAAAAAAGCGCTTTACAATTAGGCGTTTTTTATGGTTTAATTGATAAATAAAGTATAAATAATTTTTTCCCGTTAGTCAAGATAACCCACATATTATCTGCATCCTGATAGTTATTGTCGTCAGATAACATTTGATGACCATCATCAGAAAAATCAAAATAGATTGTAATTTAAAATTAGAGTAATTTAAACTTGCTTTTTTAGAATTATATAGTAATATATAAATACATTCGTGTGGTCCGATGGCGAAGTGGTCTAACGCTGCAGTTTGCAAAACTGCCATTCGTGGGTTCGACTCCCACTCGGACCTCAGGACTTCTTGTCGATCTTTGTTCTGCTGACAGGACAAAAAAATAGCGCTGGCTCGCAAGGCCAGTCCTTGGTAGGCGGGAAGTTTAGTCAGCAAAAACGTTCAGGGATTAATTTTTTATAAAAATATAAAACAACTAATCTGTGAACATCAAGCGGCATAAGAGGCATAAGCCTCTTTTGCCATTTAATCCCTTATTTATGTCATTATCAATTGGAATTGTTGGTTTGCCCAATGTTGGTAAATCAACTCTATTTAATACTCTTACCAAAAAAGGCGTTGACGCCTCTAATTATCCTTTTTGTACCATCGACCCTAATGTCGGCGTGGTTAAGGTTCCGGATAATCGGTTGAATGCTTTGGCGGAGATTTCTCGGCCGGCTAAAATTATCAATACTGTCATTGAGTTTGTTGATATTGCTGGACTGGTTAAGGGAGCTTCTGAGGGGGAAGGATTGGGAAATAAGTTTTTGTCTCATATTCGGGAATGTGATGCTATTTGTGAAGTGGTCCGTAATTTTGTTAATGATGATATTATTCATGTTGATGGTCGAGTTGATCCTCAAAGTGATGAAGAAACTATTCACATGGAGCTCGTCTTTGCTGATTTAGCTACGGTAGAAAAGAGATTAGAGAAAGTGGCCCGAGAAGCTCGCAGTGGCGACAAAGAGGCCGTGAAGCTTAAAGCATTATTAGAGAAAGCTCAGGCTAGTTTGGCTCAGGGCATTGCTGTCAGGAAATTAGAGTTGAGCGAAGATGATAGTTTTCTTTTAAAGAGCTTAAGTCTTTTGACTGCTAAGCCAATGCTCTATGTTTTAAATACTGATGAACCAAAGTCAGCCCAGGACTTTAATTGGGCGGGCGAGACTATTAAAATAAATGTTAAGTTAGAAGAAGAAATTGCCAGCTTACCGGAGGAAGAACAAGCGGAGTATATTAAAGAGTTAGGATTAGATCAGAGTGGGTTGGATAAGTTGATTAGAGCCTCATATAAACTATTAGGACTTGATACTTTTTTTACTACCGGAGCAGATGAGACTCGAGCCTGGACCGTCAAGCATGGCAGTCGAGCGCCTCAGGCTGCCGGTGTTATTCATACTGATTTTGAAAAAGGTTTTATCCGAGCCGAGGTTATCTCTTGGGAAAAATTTGTTGAAGCTAAGAGTGAAGCTCGAGCACGCGAGTTAGGACTAATGCGAACCGAAGGAAAAGATTATATTATTCAAGATGGTGATGTTTGTAATTTTTTAGTTAATCGCTAAAGTTAATTTAATATTGAGATCAAAGAAAAAAGACTGCCATTTTGAAGTGACAGTCTTTTTAGAAGTCTATCTCTGGTAGGATTCTAACCTACGACCTTTGTTTTTGCTTAAAAGGTTTAATCCTTTAAGCAGAATAATTAAATTTTTTTCCCATATTAAGGTTCTTGAGTTTTTCCTCTCACTGATGTTCGATCATTTTTCTTCCCTCGGAAATGACGTGATGATTAACCCATCTAATTATTCTAATAACAAGCTCTAACAGACCGAGCTACAGAGATTCCAATCACCTCTATCAATTCAGCTAAAGGCGATTGTTTACTATAGCACACAGTCATGGTTTTGTCAACGTCAGATTAATTCTCTGAAAACTTAGATTTGGTAGCGATCCTGGAAAAATATTCCTTGACTTCTTCTTTGGGGTCTTTGATATTTTTTATGGCTTCATCAACTGCAAAATTAAATTTTTCGGAGTCACCAGCACCATCAATAATATTCTTGGCGTTTGCGGTGTTAGTTTCGTAAAAAGTTACGACATTTCTCTGAAAGAAAGGGAATCTCGGGTCGTCTTTAAATTTAACCTCCATCTCAGCATATTGCTTTTTGATTTCAGCTAAGACCTCTAGCTTTTTGTCATAGAGATTTTGAATTAAGGCTTCCTTTTCAGGAGAAAAGTCATCATGGTTGAAAGGTAGTTCCTTGATGTCCGGTCTAGCGGCCCAGAGTTCGTTGTTAACATCAATTAAGTTGCCACGAGTTAAATTAACTCTATCCACAACCTCTTCTTTGACGGCGCCGGAAGCACTTTCAATATCATTGGAAGCGGAATAATCAGATTGGATTATTTTTCGCGTGGCAATAATTTTCTCTGGACTTACCACATCAAAACCATCATCATCGACCTTCATAATTATATTGCCATCCTCAGTATCAAAGACAACGCTATGGCCATTCTTGAGACTAACTAAGATCTCGCTACCTTCGCGACTGAAAGCAGCCGGTGTTTGTCCGAGGAAATTAGTAATAGCTGACTCCGGTTTAGAGTTATATACTAAGCAATTGTTAATGAAATTTTTGTAAACTTCTTGATCGGACTCGGGTAGTGCCTCCCATCCTGGAATGGAATCGGCAAAAGTCGTGGGGGCTGGAGCTAGGTTCTCCTGAGCAATAGTCGGTTTACTAATTTTTTTGCCACCGAAGAACTCTTTAATCTTAT
>JBAYNC010000066.1:0-5592 GCA_041679025.1 Patescibacteria group bacterium | reverse complement strand
TAACAGCATCATCTTCAAAATAATTACGATTATTAAAATAATTATTAGTTTTGTCGACCACCTTCTTCATCATTTTAATAGTTTCCACCGGGTAATTGCCGTTAGCAGTTTCGTCTGACAGCATCAAGGCATCGGCCCCATCAAAAATAGCATTAGCGACATCGCTAACCTCAGCTCGAGTTGGTCGCGGATGATCCACCATTGAGCTCATCATCTGGGTAGCGACAATCGCTGGCTTGTCATGCCAATGAGCATGACGAATTAAATTCTTTTGAATGATTGGTAAATCTTCTAGAGGAACTTCAATACCTAAATCACCTCGAGCCACCATCACGCCGTCTGATTCTCTGATAATTTCATCAATATGATTCAAGGCTGTAGCTCTTTCAATTTTAACAATAATGCCAATTTTGCTGTCACCTAATAAGCTGCGTAAATGTTTGACATCATCTCCATTTTGAACAAAGGACATGGCAACGTAATCAGGATTAACCGTCAAAGCAAATTTAATATCCTCTAAGTCCTTAGCAGTCAAAATATCACGACGTAAAATAGTTTTAGGGATATTAATCGCCTTTCGTGAAAGCAAGAGTCCGCCTCTTTCCACTCGAGCCATAATAGCCCCATCTTTAATATCAACAATCCGAAGCTCTAAATCACCGTTGGCTAAATAAAATGGGTCACCAATTTTAACGTCATTTATCAAACCATCATCATCAATCGGAATTTCCATATTATCAACATTCCCAGCATTATACAGAAAAGAATAAACATCACCCTCGCGCATCTCAACTTCATGAGCTAACTTCCCAATTCTGATTCGAGGCCCTTGAAGATCAAAAATAATCTTGACCTCCAACCCGGTCTCCGCCTTAATTCGATCTAAATTAGTTTTAATAGCATAATACTGCTCCGGTGTGGCATGGGAAAAATTAATGCGGACGATATTTACACCACTTATAATCATCTCTTTCAAGATCTCATAATCTTGAGACTTCGGGCCAATAGTAGCGACAATTTTAGTATTCATAATAATTATATTTAATTCTGATTAATATTATTTATTTAAACCCCTTAAAGCTTTGATTCTCTCCTCCACCGGGGGATGAGTCATAAACATTTTGGTAAACCAAGAAACTTTTTGTCCTCCATCTTCCTTAAAGGGTGAAGAAAAATAGAGATGAGCCGTTGCCCTATTGGCTACTTCCAGTGGCTCAGAATCAGCTGATATCTTCTCCAGCGCTCGAGCTAGACCCTCTGGATAACGAGTCAGAAGAGCTCCGTTAGCATCAGCTAAAAACTCCCGCTTGCGAGAAATGGAAAATTGCATAAGATAGGCAAAAAATGGAGCTAGAATTGAAAGAATAATAGCCACCACTGTAATAACTAGTGCTAATTGACCACCCTCTCGATCATCATTATTTTTTCGATTACCAAAAAAACTCCAATGTCTAAACCAATCGGCCAAAAGAACTACAATCCCCACTAAAACAGTCACAATTGTCGCTAATAATATATCCCGATTACCAATATGGGATAATTCATGAGCGATAACTCCTTCTAATTCAGCCTTATCCAATTTTTCTAGCAACCCAGAAGTAACAGCAATCACGGCATGTTTCGGATCGCGACCGGTAGCAAAAGCGTTAGGAGCGCTATCCTCGATTAAATAGATTTTGGGCTGAGGCAAGCCGGAAGCAATACAAAGATTTTCCACAATATGAAAAAGTTCTCGATTGGAATCATGAACAACTTCATGAGCGCCACTCATCGCCAGCACTATCTTGTCACTCCACCAATAGCTGACAAAACTGGAAATAATACTAAAGATAACCACGCCATATAAAATAGCTGGCTCATTCATGGCTGTTGAAAAAACAAAAGCTACTAGAATGATAAAAACCGAAAAACCGACCAGAAGTAACCAAGTCTTACGCTTGTTAGAACTAATATTATTATAGAGAGTCATAAATTAATCAAAAAAATATTTTCGCACGAATATAAAAGCAACACCAGCCACAATCAATATTCCAATTATTGGTAAAAAATCACCAAAACTGAAACCGCTACCGGCAGCTGGAGCAACTCCTGCTAAAGATTCAGTCATATATTTAGATTTTAATCTTAAAACTTAATCGCTACCGGTTCTTTTTCTTTTGCATCGGTCACTTCAAAGAAAGGATAGACCAAAAAACCTAATTGCTTACCAATGATATTAGTTGGGAATACCTGCAATTTAGTATTAAAGTCACGGACATTACCATTATAGAAACGACGAGAAGCCATAATTTTATCCTCAGTGTCAGTTAATTCTCTTTGCAATTCTAAGAAGTTTTGATTAGCTTTTAGATCTGGATAATTTTCCGATAAAGCAAAAATTGATTTCAAAGTTGAAGATAAATTATTTTCAGCTTGAATCTGTTCTGCGGCACTTCCCTTGTCGTTAGCCGCCATCGCTTGATTACGAGCATTAACAACTTTTTCTAAAGTAACCTGCTCATGAGTGGCATAACCTTTGACAATTTCCACTAAGTTAGGGATGAGATCATAGCGACGCTTCATTTGAACCTCCATATCACTATGAGCTTCTTCGACACGATTTTTGAGACGAATTAAACCGTTATACATCATCACCAAAACAATCAGCAAAAAAATTACAACGGCCATGATAATCCAAAATGTAGTTGACATAAATTTTTGTTTTTAATTATTAATTATTTTTTAATGAGAGAAAGCTTGACATCAAAACCATCAATTTTCACGATCTTAGCCAGTCCGACTCCCTCTCCTTCTATTATATCATCACTGAGAATATCTTTCAAAAGGGCCTCCTTGGCTGATTGAATAACAGCCTTAACCTCAGTATTATCAGTCAAAATATAGACTAAGGCTTTGTCCCCCAAACTCAATCCAGCGTCCTTACGCATCATATTAATGAAGCGTACCAATTCTCTTCTCAGGCCCTCTTGTTTTAATTCCGGAGTGATAATAGTGTCTAATTCAACACCCATCTCTTCTCCAGCTACTTTCCATTCAATATTTTTGACATTCAATTCATCCAAGATTAAAGAATAGTATTTTTCATCCAACAAGACGCTAGACTTAACAATAACCGAGTTAAGCATCTGACGGATTTTAATTCCAGCCTCATCTCTTTTAGCCAGACCTAATTCAACCGCCTTCTTCACTAAAATCATTTGATCTAAAATTTGTTGATCATCTTTTTTAGCATCTAAAGCTAAAGGCCAATTTTCCAAATGAACACTTTTATCCTCATCGGAGAAATTAAAGCCAGAGATCTTTTGCCATAAATTCTCGGCCATAAAAGGCATAAAGGGCGACATCAACTTAGCCAGTTGCCACAAAACATAACGAGTAGTTAAAAGCGCTAAATTCTTGTCAGTCTCATCATCACTCTTGAAACGATCCCGACTGCGACGCAGATACCAAGTAGAAAGCTCATCAATAAATAGAGGAATCTCCCGAGCAGCCTCATAGATATGATACTGATCTAATTCTCCTCCAATTTTATTAATCAATCTATCAAGTTTAATCAGAATCCAAGAATCTAAAACATTATTACTTTCCGGACGAACAACGTCTCCGGCTACTCCAACAGCATACATTTCATAAAACTTATAAACATTCCAAAGTAACATAATATTCTGCCGGAAAACATCTTTGACATCGTCTAAGTCATAACGCTTGCCCTCTCCGGGCTGATTAATGGTATACATATGTTGGCGCACAGCATCAACACCATATTGATTGATAACATCCCAGGGACTGATAACATTACCCTTGGACTTACTCATCTTTTTACCAAATTTGTCATTAATATGACCCAAACAAACAACATTCTTGTAGGAACTACCTTTATCTAAAAGAGTACTAATAGCTAATAAAGTATAAAACCAACCTCTGGTTTGATCAATCGCCTCGCAAATAAAGTCAGCCGGATATTGAGTTCCATTATCAATCAATTCTTTATTCTCAAAAGGATAATGATGTTGAGCAAATGGCATCGCTCCAGAATCAAACCAGCAATCAAAAACTTCCTTGACCCGATTCATCGAACCTCCACATTTGGAACAAGTAAATTGATGAGCATCAATGGCGGGCCGATGAATATCAGATTCTAAAGTGATATCCTCTCCACTTAGAGCGCTGAGCTTAGCTACACTACTAACCACTTCAATATGATCACAACCGGAACACTCCCAAATTGGTAGCGGAGTTCCCCAATATCTCTCGCGCGAAATAGCCCAATCTTTGACATTAGCCAACCATTCGCCAAAACGACCATCTTTAATATGATCCGGAACCCAATTAATCTGATTATTATTAGCAATTAACTCATCACGCAGAGCAGTCATCTTGATAAACCAAGAATCCTTAGCATAATATAAAAGTGGAGTATCACAACGCCAACAGAAAGGATAATCATGCTCATAAAGATCTTCCTTAAACAACAAGCCAGAAGTTTTTAAGTATTCAATAATTATTTTTTCCGTTCCCTGAGATTTAACAAATTTTCCGGCTAAGCCATAGGCACTAACACTATCATTAAAATGACCAGCCTCATCAACGGTATGGACCTTCGGTAAACCCTCTTTCTCTCCCAACATATAATCCTCATCACCATACATCACGGCTGTATGAACGATACCGCTACCATCTTCGGTGGTGACAAAACTACCCGGGACAACAACATAAACCTTTTGACCACTATTTTTAATGGCTTCAATTTCAAATAACGGTTGATATTTAAGGCCAACCAAATCTTCGCCATCCATTTTTTCCAAAATTTCATATTCTAGCCCAGCAAAAACATCAGCTACTCTTTTAGCCGCTAAAATGTATTTCTGATTATCATATTTTACTTTGACATATTCAATATTCTCTCCGACAGCCAAAGCCACATTACCAGGAAGCGTCCAAGGAGTAGTTGTCCAGGCCAACATAATATCTCCGGCCTCCACAAATCCATTTCCCTCAGTTACTTTAAAATTCAAAAAGACAGAATTCTCTTGAACCTTTTTATACCCTTGCGCTACTTCATGAGTAGAAAGGGCTGTTCCACAACGCGGACAATGAGGCACTACCTTATGCCCCTTATACAAAAGACCTTTCTCGTGAACTTGAGAGATAATCCACCACAGAGATTCGATATAATAATTTTCATAAGTGATATAAGGATTATTCAAATCAACCCAATAAGCTGTTCTCTTAGTTAATCGCTCCCATTCATCTTTAAATTTCCAAACACTCTCACGACATTTTTGATTGAATTCCAAAATACCATATTTTTCAATATCCGGTTTACCAGAAATATTTAATTCCTTCTCAACTTGAAGCTCAACTGGTAGACCATGGGTATCCCAACCAGCCTTACGCTGAACAGAGTATCCCTTCATAGTCTTATACCGAGGCATAACATCTTTAAAGGATCGAGCTAAAACATGATGAATACCAGGAATTCCATTAGCAGTTGGTGGACCTTCAAAAAAAACAAAATTACCAAGTTTTGCTTCCTTGCTCATTGATTTCTCAAAGATTTTAGCTTTATCCCAAAAATCTAAGACTCCCTCT
>JBAYNC010000065.1:0-5728 GCA_041679025.1 Patescibacteria group bacterium | reverse complement strand
TTATTTCGACTATTCTAGTTTAGAGGTAAAAGTCAAACCCGGAGAATTGCGGTTGGAATATAATTAATTATTTTTTATATGAAGTTTGGCTCTAAAAAAGCTTTTACCCTCATTGAACTCCTCGTCGTGATTGCCATCATTGGTCTTTTAGCGACCGTCTCAGTCATTGCTCTCAATAATGCCAGATCTAAATCTCGGGATGCCAAGAGGGTTAGTGAAATTAAACAAATTCAAACCGCTTTAGAATTGTATTATAACGATCAAAATAGATACCCTCTGACAGCCGAGTTTGTTAGTGGCGGAGAAATATTTTCTACCTCTTCCTATGGTACCACTACCTATCTCGCTCACATTCCAGTTTCTCCTACTCCAGCTGATGGAGCTTGTTCTGATTCCGAGAATCTTTTTGCTTATACCTCTAATGATGGCTCATCATATTCTCTAACCTTCTGCCTTGGTGTTAACACCGGCACTCTAACCGCTGGAGTCAATAATGCTAACCCTTATGGCATTACCTATCTCAATCCTGGTTCAGAAGACGCTGGTTGCCCAGTTTGTGAAGCAACAAGCACGCCAGAGGAGTGTGAGGTTGGTTGTTCTTGTAATGATGCTAATTTACCTTGTTGTGAATTTTGTAATAATAGCGCTACCTGCCAGGGTAGTACCTATTGCGGTCGAACTGCCAATTGTTCTGGTGGTCAGATTTGTAGTAGCGGAACTTGTGTTGATTTCTTATGTGGTACCAGTCAAGTACCAATTACTGTCGTGGCTGGCTATACTTGCGGAGTCGGTGATCGCTGTCTTTATGATACTGTCCAAATTGGTACTCAATGTTGGTTCAAACAAAATCTAAATGTTGGATCAATAGTGGCCGGAGCTACTGCTCAGACTAGCAATAATACCTTAGAAAAATATTGTTATAGCGACAATTCTGCTAACTGCACTACTTATGGAGCACTATACCAATGGGATGAAGCGATGCAATATACTGAAGCCTCTGGAGCTCAAGGTATTTGCCCAACCGGTTGGCATATACCAACTGATACTGAGCAAAATACATTGGATCAATATTTACATAATACCACCTGTAATGCTTCTCGGTCAGCTTCTTGGGGTTGTGCTGATGCGGGAGGAAAATTAAAAGAGACTGGTACTTCTCATTGGGCCAGTCCTAATACTGGGGCTACTAATTCTTCCGGCTTTACGGCCCTACCATCCGGCCGAGTTAGTAGTGGGTCATTCTTTGATCAAGGGACTTATGCGTTCTTTTGGTCTTCGTCCATTAGCGGGTCTAATGCCTGGGGTCGATACTTATATTCGGGGCTTTCCACTGTTGACCGCTCTTCAAATAATGATCATTCTAGTGGCTATTCAATTCGTTGTCTAAAGGATGAAGACTAGTTTTTGACAAATTGGAGATGGTAGTTTATATTTTACTGATAGTACTTTAACCAAAAATTAATATTTAAGATGAGATATTTAACAACTAATGAAATTAAGGAAAATTCTGTAATAGTAATTGATTTCAAGAATGGTCAATCAGAACCTTTTTTTGTTAACGATAGGCATGTTGGGGCAAATAACCAAGTGATAGTTCTCGGTGAAAAGATTAGCGATATTATCAAAGATCCCTCGCGTTATCCCTGCCAATTGTCTCAATTGGAAAGATTTTATTTCCAGGATGGCGGTAGCGGAAGACTACAAGATGGGATTATTGGTTGTCGAGCGCTAGAAGAAGCGGAAAAGGAAAAATGGGTCAGTGAACTAAGACAGATTATTGGTTTGGAGCCCTTGGTGGAAATCATTTTGCGCAGTTAGATTATTTTATTTTCTTTACTCAAAGCCTTATAAAAATAGGGCTTTTTTATTACCATTTTTACTCCAAATTGGCAATCGCGACCCTTGACTTTTTTAGTAATCTGCCTCTATAATAATTGTGTTAATAAAATGCAATTTTGATTAACTAATGATCAAGGGCAAAGGCTCTTGTTTTATTTGTTTCTAATATGGAAAAGAAGAAGTTAGATAAGAACTATTGGGTGGAGCCTGTTAAGATTTTTACTCGGCTTTCGGCCTGGATTGCCTTTCCGGTGGTGTTTGGAGCTTTACTCGGAAAATGGTTAGATCGTAGATATGATAGTTCTCCTCGGTGGTTTCTAATTGTCATCGGCTTATCCTTTGTTATTTCTATTACTGGTTTAATTAAAAATACTTTAGAAGAAACTAAAAAAATTACCAAGCGTCAATAATATGTCCAATAACGTTTCCCAAGAAAATACTGAACAAATTCTACACGAAAATACTCTTTATGCTGAACCAGTCTTTCATGTCGGTGGTTTTCCGATTACCAATTCTTTAATTAATTCTTGGTTAGCAGTTTTGATTGTTGTGGCTTTAGCTTGGTCTTTGAAGGGGAAGATAAAGCAAGTTCCGAAAGGATTGCAGAATGTTCTAGAAATGGTCTTTGAAGCTTTCTTCGGTATTTTTGATTCAGTTACTGGTAATCGAAAGAAAACTTTGAAATTAGCTCCTTTTGTTTTAGCCTTTTTCTTCTTTGTTCTGATTAATAATTGGATGGGGCTTTTGCCGGGAGTGGGATCAATTGGGCAAATTGTATTATCAGAAGAGGGCCATAAATTATTTATTCCATATTTCCGTGGCGCCACCGCTGATTTAAATACTACTTTAGCTCTAGCTACTCTAGCTGTTGTGGCTAGTCATATTATGGGCGTTGTGGCTCTGGGTTGGTGGAAATATTTGAATAAGTTTGTAAATATCAAAGTTCTTTTGCAGATACCTAAGAAGATAATCAAGGACCCAACTATTCTACTAATTAGTCCGAGTAAGTTTTTTGTCGGTTTAATCGAAGTAGTTGGTGAATTATCTAAAATCGCCAGTCTTTCCTTTCGTTTATTCGGTAATATTTTCGCTGGAGAGGTGCTTTTAGCTTCAATGTCTGCTATTTTCGCTTTTGGTTTACCTCTGCCATTTATGTTTTTGGAGATTATTGTTGGTTTGATTCAAGCATTGATTTTTGCAGTTTTGGTTCTGATTTATATGTCTATTGCCACAACTGCCGAAGAACATTAATTAAAGGTCAATTTATATAATTATAAATAATTTATTAATAACACTATGGAAAATGTGATGTTAGCCAAAGCCTTGGCTATTGCCGTTGGTTCAATCGTTCCAGCTTTAAGTATCGGTTTGATCGGTACTAAGGCCATGGAATCTATTGGCCGCAATCCAGAAGCTGCTGACAAAATCTTAGTGCCAATGTTATTGGCCTGTGCTTTTGCCGAAGCTATTGCTATTTACGCTTTAGTTATTGCTTTTAGTATCAAATAGTTATTTGACGAACTGCTCTTTCTTGAGAGCAGTGGTTAAATTATTATCCACTTAAATTATTTTATATGGAATCCTTAGTTTCTATTTTTCACATCGATATCAAATTATTTGTCGCTCAATTAATTAATTTTGCGTTGATTTTTTTGATACTCTATAAATTTGCTTTTAAGCCTATCTCCAAGATCATGCAAGAGAGAACAGCGACAATTGAAAAGAGTTTAGTTGACGCCAAGGAAGTTGAGAAGAAAATGGTCGAAGCTAATTCTGAACAAACTAGAATATTAAATGAGGCCAAGAAAGATGCGGCCCAGATTGTCGATAATGCCAATCAATCAGCTGAAAATAATCGGCAAAAATTAATTGAACAAACCAAAATAGAAGTGGCGGCTATTATGGTTAATGAAAAGGCTAAAATTGCTCAAGAGAAGTCCGATTCTTTGAAAGAGATTAAGCAAGAGATGGCGGAACTCGTAGTTTTGGCAGTCGAGAAAGTGATTAAAGAAAAAATGACCGACGCTAAAGATCGGGAATTAATAGCTGAGTCAATCAAAAAATAATTATGAAAATTTCCGCTCGACAATATGCCGGTAGTCTAATGGAAACTGTGATCAGCCAGAGTGATTCTGAGGTTTTAGTATCTTTGGATAACTTTAGTCGTTTAATGATGGAAAACGGTGACTTGAATCGTTTGGACGAGGTTTTATCGGCTTTTTCTAAAATCTGGGACAAAGCCCAGGGAGAACTGGCGGTAGAATTTACCGGAGCTCGAGCGATGTCAGTTGAAATTAAAACAGAATTAGAAGAATACTTGAAGGCCAAGACTGGTTTTTCTAAAATAGCTTTGACGGAAAAGACTGACCCCAGCATTTTAGGGGGATTTGTTTTACGTTATGAAGATCAGGTGATTGATGCTAGCTTAAAACAGTCTCTTAAGGACTTAAAAAATGAAATGAATAAATAATAATTTTACATAAAATAAATATAAAAAATATATGTCAACTACGAAAGATTTTATAATTGAACAGCTTAAAACTAGAATTGCCGATTATCAGGCTGAAGCTAAAAAACAAACTGTCGGACGAGTTTTGAAAGTCTCTGATGGTATTGCTTTAGTTTCTGGATTGTCCGATGCTATGATGTCGGAAATTTTGATTTTTAAATCTAGCGGCCAAGAGATTGTTGGCGTGGCTTTAAACTTAGAAGAAAATTTGGTTGGTGCTATTATTTTAGGTGAATTTACCGCGATTAAAGAAGGTGATGAGGTTGTTTGTACTCAGAGAATTTTGGAAGTTCCAGTTGGTCCAAATTTAATCGGTCGGGTAGTTGATCCTTTGGGTGCCCCGGTTGATGGCAAGAGAAAGATTGAGGCAGCTAAGTTTTATCCAGTGGAAAAAATTGCTCCAGGTGTTATTACTCGAGCTTCAGTTAAAGAGCCAGTTCAAACTGGTATTAAGGCGATTGATGCTATGATTCCAATTGGTCGTGGTCAAAGAGAATTGATTATTGGCGATCGTCAAATTGGTAAAACAGCGATTGCCGTTGATACTATCATTAACCAAAAAGGTCAGAACATGAAATGTATTTATGTGGCTATTGGTCAAAAAGAATCTAAGATTGCTAATATTGTTTCCAAATTAGAAGAAGCCGGAGCAATGAGTTATACCACTATTGTTTTAGCTGGTGCTTCCAACTCTGCTTCATTATTATATATTGCTCCTTATGCTGGTTGTGCGATGGCGGAATATTTCTTGGATCAAGGTGAAGATGTTTTAATTATTTATGATGATCTATCTAAGCACGCTGTTGCTTATCGAGAAATTTCTCTATTACTACGTCGTCCTCCAGGACGAGAAGCTTATCCGGGTGATGTTTTTTATCTTCATTCTCGTTTACTTGAGAGAGCTTGTAAGTTGAGTGCTGAGTTTGGTGGTGGTTCAATTACTGCTTTGCCAATTATTGAAACTCAGGCCGGCGATGTTTCAGCCTATATCCCAACTAATGTTATTTCTATCACTGATGGTCAAATTTATTTAGAGCCTGACTTGTTCTACCAAGGCCAACGTCCAGCGGTTAATGCTGGTTTGTCAGTTTCTCGTGTTGGTTCTTCGGCTCAGATTAAGGCAATGAAGAAGGTGGCTGGAAAGATGCGTTTAGAAGCGGCTCAATATCGAGAATTGGCAGCCTTTGCTCAATTTGGTTCTGATTTAGATGAAGATACTAGAAAGAAATTAGAGAGAGGCAAGAGACTCTATGAAATCTTTAAGCAAGATCAATATTTACCGGTTCATGTCGCTAAACAGGTTTTAATTTATTATTCTTTAATCAATGGTTATTTGGATAATGTTCCAGTAGAAAAGATTAGAGAGTTTGAAGAAGGATT
>JBAYNC010000064.1:0-5747 GCA_041679025.1 Patescibacteria group bacterium | reverse complement strand
CATTCTCGCTACAATTACCATCAGCTGGAGTTGGAGAAGTTGGAATAACCTGGAGATAGGTGGTGGTAGCCAGCGAGGTAGTAGAAAATAAAGAGCCCAGAGCCCATTCTTCTTCGGTTGGGTAACGACCATTGTCGTTGAAGAATAATTCTAAGGCGGTTTGAACTTGTTTCATATTACCGACTCTCTTGGCATCTCGGGATTTAGACCGGGCGTTTGAGAGAGCAATAATAGAGACCGTAGCTAAAACACCAATGATGGCGATAACTACTAAAAGCTCAATTAGGGTAAAAGCTCGTTTGGGCTTAAACATAAAATTGGAGATATTAAATTAAGTTAGATTATTAACATATTTATTATAGCAGTTTTATATTTTCTTTACAATAATTAAATTTTTAATTGAAATAAATTGTTTATATAATAAAAAAATAATTTTTTGCTTTGATTGTTTAAGATATTTTTTTATTATAATTTGTGCTAAATGACCAGCTTGACACAAATAATATATTATGTTAATCTAGTTTAAACCTTAAAAGCTCTTTAAAATGAAAAAATCTAATGAATATTTAGAAACATCAGAGGGTTCATTAAACCTCTGGCGTCACGTAGTAATTATTGTTATTTGGATCAGTCCTTTGTGGCTTGTTCTCTCTGGTAAAAAACTGGTTGTTGGCCCAATGATTTGGTTGGGATTGATTTTAAGTATTGTGGGAGTAATTATTGCCCTTCCTCTAAACGCTAAATTTATGGGACGGATGGCTAGGCTTAAAGTCTTTCTAAAAGATGGACCATTTAAGTACTGTCGTAACCCCTTTTACTTAGGACAAACTCTCTACATGATTGGGCTTGCAATGGCTCTTTATTGTTGGCAGAATGTTGTTGCTGGTATAGTTTTATTAGTGTTAACGCATCTTACAGTTTTAAAGGAGGAGGAGAAATTAACGGAAAAATTTGGGAGATCATATTTGAATTATAAAAGACAGACGCCACGATATTTTCCCAAGGATTTAGTTGGTTTTTTTAAATCTATCTTTGTTAATAAATCACCATAAAAAGTCTATAATCACATAGACTTTTTTTATTGTTTTTTTGGCTTAAGATATTAAAAAATGACTGTTATTGAAACAGTCATTTGAAAATGATGAAATTATTTCTATTATTTTTTTATTTATATGGTCAATTGATTATTGATAGAATTTGAGCAGATAATTTCTCTATTTCTTTCTTTGATAACATTTTTCGAGGCTCTCCAACATGATTTAAGTCTCCTATTGGATCATTCGGGATTAGGTGATAATGTAGATGCTTAATGCTTTTGGCTGACTTGTCCCCTTCCCGAACTAAAATAGTGAAAATATTATAATTTAATTTTTTTAATATTTTGGTCCCAGCCTTGATTAATTGATTAATATCCCGTTGTTCTTTGTCTGTAATATCAAAAAATGAAGTGATATGTCTTTTTGGTATAACTAGTAGATGGTGCGGGTGATAAGGGCATTTAGCATAGGTTAGATAGGCATATGGCTTGGAAATAAAAATTCGATCTTTTGTTTCGCAAAATGGACATTCTTTCATTTTTTCTAAATATTTAGTATAAAGCATATTTTTAGCTTAAATAACTAAATTGATCTGAAGGTATCTTCTGTTCCGGTATATTTTTTGATTAATTTATTTAGATCTCCACTATTTTTCATCTCCTCAATTTCTTTATCGAATAAATCTCTTAGATCATTATTATTACTTTTAAACATAAAGGTATTTTCATATTCTCTGATTGGTTGGTCCATTATTTTAACCATTTTTATGTTTGAATTGTCATTAAAAATCTTTACCAGATATGGCTCGGCAAAAGTGACATTGCCTCGGTTATCGGCTACAAAAGAAAGAAGCTCAATTGGAGCGGTTAATTGTGGTACTCGGATTAATCGAGCATTGGGGTAATCGGCCATAGCGATAGAGTGGGAAATATCGTTTTCTTTAACAACTATTTTGGCCGAAGAAATATTTTTAATCTTGTCGTTTTTTTTAGCCCAAGCATAAACCGGACTCAAGTATAAAGGCTTAGAAAAGATGGCCTGCTCTTTTCTTTCCGGTGTTGGCCAGACAGTACTACCAAAAACATCAAAGCGATTAGAATTTAAACCATCGATTATTGCTCCATAGCCAGTTTCTTCAGTTAACTTAATTTGCCACTTATGTTTTTTAGCGATGGCCATCATTATCTCATAAAAGATTCCAGAAAAATTATTGTATTTCTCGTCATGCATCAAAGCTGGTGGATAATTAGAAAAACCAACTCTAATAATTTTTGTTTCTTTTATTCTTTCCAAGCTATGATTGCCCTCTAAATTATCAGACTCCTCCTCTAGGCCCCAAATTGGATTAAAAGTTTCCCAGGGATTTTCTAGGAGTAGAAAGTCTAGATAGGGTCTATCTTTTTTGTCATATTTTCCAATAATATAATTTTCATAAACGGGCCAGTTTTTGTGATAGACATAAAAAATCTTTTTTACCGACAAGAATTCCGGCGCCCATTCTAAAAACGCTAATTCAGATAGTAGATAATGAACCGCAATCTTGACCGCTTTTTCTAGATCTTCGATTTCTTTTTCAGAGCTTGTCAAAACATTTCTAGTGGTATTGTCAGCGTCGATTCTAAAAAGCTCATTTGAAAGATATAAATCATTAATCTTCTTGTAATAATTCTGGTATAATTTATTATTTTCTACTTCTTCACCCCAGTTAATGATCCTAACCTGATCCGGCAGATATCCTAATTCCCCTTGAGCTTTGATAACTTTATTCTTTAGGAGATTTCCCTTAGGTATAGCCTTGTCTCTGCGGGCTCGATTTTCCGGATACCCTAAAGCCATATAAGTATGAATAGCCGGGATGTCAGCAATTAATATTAAAACACGACCATGACTTTTGACCATGGTCTTTATGAGATATTTAATTTCATTATCCTTAAAATAACTATTACCAGGGCTCATCCCAATAATATAGTATTCATTTAGATTAATTTTTGACATACAAAATCTAATACAAATTATTATTAATCTGAAATATTAAAAAACTTTAGAATAGCCGCAGGATCATTGTTCAATATATCATCTTCATTAATCCCTAATTCATCAAACTTATTAATAACATTGGTAAAATCTCCAATTTCATAGGGGGTGTGAGCATCAGAATTTATAATTATTTTTTTGTGATTATCTTTTAAGATTTTGACCATGGTCTTTATTTTGGTCCACATTTCTTCATCCTCCAATTTATCTTCCACAAAATAAGAAGCGTTTAATTCTAATAGGACATTTTCTTCTATTGCTGCTTTTGTTATTTTTTCTATATCAACTTTTATTTTTGATCCATAGGGATGAGAAACCATCTTAACATAGGGATTCTTCATAGCCTTTATTAAAACTTCTGTATTTTTTTCTAAGCCCTGATCAACGTAACCGCAATCTCTGTGAAGACCGACCATGACAATGTCTAGTTTTTCTAAAACCTTATTTGGTAAGTCCAGACTGCCATTATCGTCTATGACGTTAGCCTCAACTCCAAACAAGACCCTGACGCCCTCTATTATTTTTGGATTTCTGATTCCGACTCTAAAATAAGTGATATCTGGCGCGCCCGCTCCAGCCGGTCCGTGATCAGCAATAGCAATCATTTCTAGTCCGTTCAATTTTGCTTGTCTGGAGTTTTCCCAGATAGTACCGAAGGCATGACCACTGGCGACGGTGTGAGTATGTAAGTCAACTTTCATATAGCTTATTTAGTTTATTATCTTAATGTTAATTCATTATATCAGAATAAATTGCCTTAAGACAGGGGGTAAATTAGAATTATTTTATTACGTAAAAATGAGCTCAATAGCTCATTTTTACTTAAACGTTTATATATTACAAAATTAGTTTAATTTGACTTACAATTAGTTTCTTGGCACTCAGCTTTCATTTTAGCATCTGGAATTTGGTTACACATCAAACAAATGCCAGTGGACGATTGAAGGTCTTTTAGCATTTGATCCATATCTGTAAATTTAATGCCAGTTGGCAAGTCAAATTTAGAGCTATCTACGGTCCAAGGACGACACTTAAAGTCTATTGGCTTCTGTAGGTCCTGGACGCTCTGATCAGGGGCTGTATTTTCGGTTTCAGTAGTTTTGTCGAGACTAACTTTGAAGCCAGTACTAGTATTGTTGCTGCCCCAAGAATAGGCATATTGACCATCGCTGATACTATATGTTTTTATCTTTTGAGGTTGAGGGCCGGTAATGTTTACCTCCCCTTCACTTCTGAATTTGCCCTTTTTACCGTCGACATAAAATTCTCCAGTCGACTCAACTTGTTGGTCGCCATCTTTGTAGCTAAAAGTACAATGTAATGATTTACCACCGCGTAACATTTCTAACGGGGTGGAATTAATTTGCTCTTCTTGTTCTACCATTTTTTTAGAACCTTCAGTGTTGGTGACATCAGTAGATTTTTGACCACAACCGGTAATGATAAAAACCAGAGGTAGAATCAAGAGGAAATAATAATTTTTGTTTTTCATACAATTTAGCGCCATGGCGCTGTTAGCAAATTAAATAATTTTTATATTTTTTTTAAGCTTAAGACTAATTAAAAAATTGTAAACACTTTCAAACTCTAGAAGCCCAGCAGACCAACCACTTGAATTATTATTTGCTTCTCTGATTATTTCTTTTGCCGACATCCATTTAACTTCTTGAACTTCATTGTCTTGAAACTTTAAATTAGAGATATCTTCTTCTCCTGGATAATAAAAAGTATAAGTGAATTCATTGTTCGGATAGCTATCCCTTTTATTTGTTAAGCCTTTGATAAAATCTTTTAGATTAGCTTTAATACCTATTTCTTCTTCTAGCTCCGCCAATAATGCTTTTTCGGTCGTCTCCCCTGCTTGTAAATGACCACCAAAACGAGTGTCCCACATATTAGGATTAAGATCTTTCTCTTTTGATCTGAGGTGAATTAAAAAGTAATATTCACCATCCTTTTTTATGAAATAATAGATATGGACTGTTCTATGCCACAAACCAGAAGAATGGATTTCTTTCCGTATTTCCTTTTTCCCAGTTGGATTATTATTTTCATCAACTATATCTAGATATTCTTTGGTCATATTTTTATAATCATATTATACAATATTTAAGTTATTTTTTCAATTTTATTCTAGTATTGTTTATTTTCTTATTTCTGCCATAATGCTATAATATATAAACAAAATACTATATGGAGCGCATAAAATATACTAAAAAAAACCATAAAATGATTATGGAAAAGGCGATAGAGGTCCTGAAAAGGGGCGGTATTTTTGTGTTCCCAACCGAGACTTGCTATGGCATCGGAGTTGATGCCACCAATCAGGCTGCTATTAATAGGCTGTCTTTATATAAAACTAGACGTGAAGGCAAGCCCTTGTCTGTCGTTGTCGAGGATGAAAAGATGGCTGCGAAATACGTTGCTATCAATGAGGTTGCTAAAAATCTCTATAAAAATTATTTACCTGGTCCAATTACTGTTGTTTCTAAGGGTTTAGGGAAAGTTGCTAAAGGAGTTGAATCGGAATATGGGACTTTGGGAATCCGTATTCCTGATCACCAACTTGTTTTAGATATTGCCCATAATTTTAAAAAGCCCTTTACAGCTACTTCAGCTAATATCTCTTACCTACCCAAGCCATACAGCATTGATGCCCTGCTAAAAAATACCCCT
>JBAYNC010000063.1:0-5882 GCA_041679025.1 Patescibacteria group bacterium | reverse complement strand
TTTTTATTTTTCGGCGAGTTTTGCCCACTCGCCGAAAAATAAAAACAAGCTTGGCCGGTAAATGAGATTTTAGACGAGGTTGCCCGGTATGTAATTATTTAACTTGACCATACGCACACACCGGGAGATTTTTAGAAAATATTAATAAATATATGATTTACAAAGATATCAAAAAAGAATTCGATTATATCCTTTGGCTAAGAGAAAGAATCAAAAAATTAAGATTCGGTATTAGCCATAGAGTAAAAGTTGACAGTTCGACTGATTTCGAAATGTTAACCAGAAAATTAAAAGATTATGAGCAAGAATATGAGTTATTGGTTTATGACTTATATCTACTCCTAAAAGATTATGGCTTATCAGGAAAAATTAATAATTACCCATACTCGAGTTGAGCTTTTTAAATATGAGAGCTTGGTTAAAAGCGGAGTAAAACGAAAAAAGAAAAGAATCGTTAAACGTCGCACCAAAGAACAAGTTATCCAACAAATGGAAAGTAATAAAATCAGCCAATTCGACATGGAAATTATGCGTCATTTTTCGCTTAAGCGAACCAAAGACAGGATAATGCGATTAATTAACAACAATGAGGACATGCAGACTTTTATCACGCTAACTTTTAAAGAAAATATCACCGATTTATTTGAGGCCAACGAAATATTTAAAAAATTTATCAAAAGATTAAAATGGAAATTTCCTAAGCTTAAATATCTGGCCGTTCCGGAATTCCAAAAGCGAGGAGCGGTTCATTATCACTTATTAATTAACATTGATTACGTAGAAAATTCTAAATTAGCCGAAATTTGGGGACAAGGCTTTGTCATGGTCAACAAAGTTCGGCACATAAACAATTTAGGGTTATACGTTTCAAAATACATCTGCAAAGATTTATTCGATATTCGATATTTCGGAATGAGAAAAATTCTTTGTTCAAAAAACTTGGAGCAACCAATAATTTTAACCGGCCTTAAAAATATAATTAACTTTTTTAATCCGGCTAAATTAAAATTATTATTTGAAAGCAGTTATCGGTCTGATTGGTTGGGAAAAGTAAATTATTCATTATTTTCATTAACCGGCTAAGTATGATTAGCAAAGATTTGATTAAAGAATTTCAAATATTGGTCAAAGAGGAATACGGACGAGATTTATCCGATTCCGAGGCCTTTGAAATATCTAATCAAATCGTTAAATGCCACAAGGCTTTAAAGAGGTTGAAATTATACAAAAGGTTTGGTAATATAAGAATGCACACTAATCAAATATTAAACACCTAAGGCTTTTTTATACTTGTCCCCTAAAAGGGGGCGGTTTCTGACTGACAAGTATTGCCTTTGGTGATATTGGTTAGTGTGCACAGAGCCGCTCCCTTTTAGTTACTAAAAACAAGTATATGCCAAAACCAACGAACAAAAATAAATGTATTATCTATTGCCGTGTTTCCTCAAAAGAACAGGAGGACAAAGGTTATTCTTTGGAGGCTCAAGAAAAAGCCTTAAAAGAATATGCCATCCGCAAGGAGTTGGAGATTTCCAAGGTTTATAAAATTTCCGAATCAGCCAGCGGAAAGCAAATCAGAACGACATTTAATGAAATGTTGAAGCACATTAAAAAATCCAGTATTAATATTATTCTTTGCGAAAAAATAGACCGCCTGACTAGAAATTTGAAAGACGCCGCTATCGTTAATGACTGGGTAAATGATAACAAAAATCATGAAGTCCACTTTGTCAAAGAAAATTTTGTCGTTAATCAGAACACCAGAGCCCATGAGAATTTGGTTTGGGATATGAAAGTGGCGATTGCCCGATTTTATACTAATAATTTAAGCGAGGAGGTTAAGAAAGGCCAGAAAGCAAAAATCGAGGCCGGTTGGTTACCACAACGGGCTTGCTTGGGTTACATGACTGTCGGGGACAAAGGTCATAAAATCCAAGTGGTGGACGAAAAAATCGCTCCGCTTATTCGAGAAATGTTTGAGCTATATTCTTCCGGCAATTATTCTTTAAGCTTTTTGGCGGAGGTAATGTTTGACGAGGGATTGAAAAGTCAGACCGGAAAAATAATGGCAAAAACCACTCTCCATAATATGTTGACCAATCCTTTCTACTGCGGAAAAATTGTTTGGAATAATAATATTACGCAAGGTAAACACGAACCGATAATTGATGATGATTTATTTGATAAGGTGCAAATAAAGATTAAGCGACAATTATCAGCCCCTCAATATAAAAAACACCTCTTTTTGCTTAAAGGGTTGGTTAGATGTGCCGAGTGTGGCGGAGTTATAACTTGGGAAACGCAAAAAGGTCATGTTTACGGACATTGTAATCATTACCGGTCTTGTTCACAAACGGTTAGAGTTAAAGAGGAGGAAATCTTAGAGCAAATTATTAAGGATATAGAAAAGATAACGCCTAAAACACCCAAACTGATTGATTGGTTAGAAAGAGCCGTCAAAGACGGTGAACACGACGACACCGGCCTTATAGAGAGCAAGGCGACCGCTTTAGGCGACAGCTTAAAGACTATTGAAAAACGTTTAGACGCTTTATATAACGACAAACTGGACGGCAAAATAAGCATTGATTTTTACGACAGAAAATTTGAAGAATTTTCCTCGCAAAGAGATAATGTTTTGCGATCAATAGGAAAAATCAATCCAGAGGGACAGGCTAAAAATTATGAGAAAGGCATAAAAATTCACCGCTTGGCTTGCGAGGCAAAAGACTTAATCTTGAATGAACAAAAACCGGTTGAGGACAAACGAATTGTCTTGTCGGAAATATTTTCGAACTTTGAATTAAACGCCGATAAAATAAGGCCGAAATACACTTTAGGGGGCGAATTTTTGGCTGAATGGATACCGGTCGTAAATACCATTTTCGAACCAGAAGAAATTGGCTTATATTACAACAAAACAGGCCTTTTACGGCCTGCTTGTTCAACGATGCTCGGGGATAGGGATTCGAACCCCAATAAACAGGACCAGAACCTGTTGTCCTACCTTTAGACGATCCCCGAATAATGATTTAAGCTTCAATCTCAGAGAGCAAGAAGCTAGATATTAATAATAACAGAATGGTGATAATTGTCAAAACTCTGTTTTTCAAATTATTTACCTCTGCGCTAAAGTGATAAACATAGCGACGGCTGAAGCAGCCATAATGCCAAAGGTAGACCAGACTAGAATATTGGATATTTTGCTACTTCGATAATCACCCATGATCTTTTCACTACGGGCAATTCGAGCGATTAGAAATAATAATGGAACAGATACTACGCCGTTAAACACAGCTGTAAAAACTAAGGCCTTCATGGGATCAATACCAACGAAATTAATCATTAATCCAATCAAAGTAGCAATTGTAATAACGCCATAGAAACCATGCGCCTTCTTTAACTTTAGATTTAATCCTTCTCTCCAGCTCATCGCTTCTGACAAAGCATAGGAAGCTGAACCAGATAGAACTGGTACAGCCAAAAGTCCTAAGCCGATAATGCCAATGGCGAAAATGCTTTTAGCCATCAGTCCCGCATTGGGAAAACTACTAACGAGTGGCTCTAAAGCTCGAGCAGCATCAGCCGCTGTGCCAATATTGGTAACCCCATTTTGGTTTAGAACGGTCGCCGCAACGATAATTATTGACCAAGTGGTAAATTGAGATAAAAGCATGCCAAAAAGATTATCCCAGCGCAAATTCTTTAAAAACTTCTTTAGTCCCCGAGGACGTCCCAAGACTCTATATAAATGTTTAGCCTTTAACTCCTCCACCTCCTGAGAAGATTCCCAAAAAAACATATAAGGAGAAATAGTGGTGCCGATAACACCGGTGATGATAAAGAAAAAAGCAAAACTCATTTCAATATTAGGAATAAAGGTGGCACGCAAAATTGTTCCCCAGGGTTGATGGACTAAAAATAAAGTAATGGGATAGGAAATTAAGGCCAATACTAACCATTTTAGAATCTGTGAATATCGACGATAGGAGACAAAGACCTCTAAGATTAAAATTAGAATTGTAAATCCAAGAGTCAAAATAACAAAATTAATTGGAAATATTAATTGAGCCGCTTCTGCCATAGCTCCAATATCAGCCCCGATATTAATAGTATTGGCGACAAGAACTAGTAAAACAGCGGCAAATAAAACCTTCTTGCTATAATGTTCTTTAATATTAGCGGCCAATCCTTTTCCGGTAACTGCTCCAATTCGAGCACAAGCCTCTTGAGTGGCGGTTAAAAATGGCAATGTCAGAAGAGCGGTCCATAATTGGCCATAACCAAATTGAGCTCCGGTCTGCGTGTAAGTGGCAATTCCTGATGGATCATCATCGGCAGCTCCGGTAACAACCCCAGGACCGATAACTTTAAAGAAACCTTTTATTTTTTTCCAAGTTTTAGACATATCCGATAGTTTTTACATTTTTTATAAATCTATCTTAGCAAAATATTATAGATAAAACAATAAAAAAGAGATTCAACACCGGAATCTCTTTTTAAAATCTAATTTAGTCATTCTTTGGCTTCATCAGCGGAAATATTTGGCATTCTCGACCAGACTTATTCATTAGAAAGCCAAATAGTCTCTCAGAGAAACCGAAACCGCAAGTCGGTGGCATACCATATTCTAAAGCTTCGACAAAATCATGGTCATGCATTTGAGCTTCGTCATCTCCAGCCTCTCTTAACTTTTGTTGCTCAACAAAACGTCCTTCTTGATCAATTGGGTCATTCAACTCACTATAACCGTTGCCCAATTCTGATCCAGCAATGATTGGTTGAAAGCGTTGGGTAATTTGAGAGTTTAGATCATCTCTTTTAGCTAGAGGTGATATTGCGACTGGAGTATTAATTAGGAATCCTGGTCCAGCAATTTGCTTGCGACAATATTTCCAAAGATTATCAATTGCTCTGGTGATGTTAAAGCCCTTAACATCATATTTGACACCAAGCTCTTCTAATTTAGCAATAATTTCAGCCTCACTAGCCGTCAAAACGTCAACTCCGGTATATTTTTTGACAGTTTCAACATAATCATATTTAGCCCATTTCTGTCCTAAATCAACTTCAAATCCTTTAATTTGAAATTTCAGAGTGCCAAAAGTTTCCTGTGCAATATATTTATACAGATCTTCTACTAGCTCCATTCCCTGTTCATAATTAGCGTAAGCCCAATAGAATTCCATTTGACTATAGTCTTGTAAATGTTCAGCATCCATTCCTTCATTTCTAAATTGACGGCCAATTTCAAAGGTTTTAGGAAAACCAGCTACCATTAATTTCTTCTGCCATAATTCACCCATTGAAATCCGTAAAAAAACATCAATATCTAGAGCATTGTGATGGGTAATAAATGGCTTAGCGTCAGCTCCACCGGTTGTGGTTTCTAAAATCGGAGTCTCAACTTCTAAAAATCCATGATTGTTTAAAAAATTACGAGTAGCTTGCCAAAACCTACTTCTCTTCTCTATCATTTCATATACTTCACGGTTTAGCATAATGTCCAGATAACGACGACGAAGCTTTTCTTCCTCATCGCTTAGCCCATGCCATTTTTCCGGTAAAGGTCTTAGGGCTTTAGTTAAAAGCTTATACTCACGGGCCATAATACTATTCTCTCCTTTATGAGTAACAAAGCAAGTCCCTCTAACTTCAATAAAATCACCCATGTCAATAAGTTTAACAAAGGTTTTGTAGGCCTCATCACCGATTTCTTTTTTTGATAGCGCTACCTGAATTTGTTCTTTGCCGTCTTGTAGGTTGGCAAATGTTAGGTTACCGTGAGTACGTAAAGTTCTCAGACGGCCAGCTACTACAAATTCTTGTTGCGAGCTATTAATTCGATCGAAATCAGCTAAAACCTCAGCCACAGAAATATT
>JBAYNC010000062.1:0-5950 GCA_041679025.1 Patescibacteria group bacterium | reverse complement strand
TGTGTGACTTCTGGCGGTTTTTATCAATGGGCTGAGGCGCTTCAGTTACCATTTGCTTGTAATGCAGTTGATTGTAGTAGTGCTCCTGGTGATCCTTGTTGTGCTTTTGAGGTTCCGCGACAAGGAATTTGTCCTAGCGGTTGGCATATCCCTAGCGATGCCGAAAGATTGGAGTTAAATACATATTTAGGAACGACTGTTGGTACTAAGTTAAAAGCAGCGCCGGGAATTTGGGATGGAGATAATGCTTCTGGTTTTAATGCTTTGCCGGTTGGCTATCGAGCAACCTGGGGAGGATTTCCGAGCCAGGGAATCGAGACTCGTTTTTGGTCGTCATCAGCTACTGGATCCAGTGTTTGGACTTTTTATTTAAACTCCAGTCAGTCTGATTTAAATCATGGTAATTATGAAGATCGATTAAGCGGAATCTCGGTTCGTTGTATAAAAGACTAGGTTAAAGAAGCTAATGTATTGACTGAAATAATAATTTGTGTTATAATTTATAAATCTAAAATATTAATAAAAATAAACTTAAAATTATGTTTGGTTACAAGACAGACCCTCGTGGTATCAATTTAGACAAAGAGATCGAGAAGACTCAACAAAACAGTGGCACTCCCGAAAGAGATGATAATCTAAGTCAAACAGAAGGAATGGACGTCTTCGGTGAAAATAATTATAATATCCCTGGTCATGAAGATGATGAGCGTTTAAGTGATAAGACTCAAGGTTATGGTCTTAATGAAAAATTTGTGCCAATTGAAGATGTCGTTGATAAGGATGCTGAGGCTAAAATTTATGATCAATTTGGTCCTGAAGACCCTAAGAATTTAAGTGCGGAAGAGTTAGCTGATGCTAAATTTGTTGCCAATCTTTCCTATGATGCTGAAAATGAATTTTTGGCTCAAGCTGTCAAAAAATTAGATGTTACTGAATTTAATCGCCTTTTCAATTTCTTAGAAGCTTATCGTCAGAAGAATGCTGATAGCCAGGATGGAAAAAGTTTCAACCGATCAATGCCTAAGGACATTGCTAATTTAATTAGAAAAGTTAATGATCGAAAACCAATGGTGGAGTTTTCGGGTAATAAATATGACTCTAACGGAGAATTAGTAGATTCAAACCCAGGTAAGGTTTCAGCCAGCTCTATTAAATTTACTGCTCCTAAAAAGCCTAAACAGGAAAATTACCGAGTCTTTAAGAATTAATATTAGATACTTATATATAGCAAAGAAGCCCTGACTCAGGGCTTTTTTGTTGCCGGTATTATGTATTGACAATTAATTAAAATTGCCATACAATATTATTATAACTTAAAACAAATAATATGATTACTAGAAATAATGAACAACTTCAAATTAGAATTGATTCTAAAACCAAGAATGAGGCCAAAAAGATTTTGGATGGTTTAGGAATGGATATGAGTTCAGCCATTAAGATTTTTTTTCGCCAAGTGATAAACACTCGGAGTTTTCCTTGTGAGTTAAGAGACGAAAATGGATTTACTTTAAGAAATTCTGATATTCTCCGGGAGTCAATTGCTAGTGCTAATAATAGCTCTAAGTCTTTTCAAAAAGGGAAGGACCTTATTAAAGAAGCTCTGCGGGATTAATTTATGTTATCTTTGAAATATTCTAATCGTTTTAAAAAAGATTTAAAACTCTATCAGTACGATCGGGTCGTTCTTTCGGAGTTGGAAAAAGTTTTAGATTTTTTGGTTCAAGAAAAAAAATTACCTTTAAAAAATGCCAATCATCGCCTGGTTGGTGAGTTTAAAGATTGCTTTGAGTGTCATATTAAGCCGGACGTGCTTTTGATTTATAAAATACAAAAATCTGAGGTGGTTGTTTTATTACTTCGAATTGGATCGCATGCCACTCTCTTTTAAGATAAATTAATATTTTGCTATGAAAAAGAACCTCGGTCTGAGGTTCTTTTTTGTGCCGCGGGAGGGAATCGAACCCTCATGGCATCGCTACCACACGAGTTTGAGTCGTGCGCGTCTACCAATTCCGCCACCGCGGCTTTGTTCATGTTTTCTATCATAGCAAAAAAAACATAATTGTCAAAGAGGAATAAATAGGTTATAATATTTTTGCAAAATAGATTATATAAATATGGGTAAAATCATTTCAGTTGTTAATCAAAAGGGTGGGGTAGGAAAGACCACTACAGCTATTAATTTAGGTGCTTATTTGGCTTATTTTGGCCAAAGCGTGCTTTTAGTTGATGTTGATCCTCAGGCTAACGCTACTTCTGGACTGGGAATTGAACATCGGAAATTGGAACATGGAATCTATGATGCTTTAATTGGCCAAAAAACATTGTCGGAGGTTATTAAAAGAACTCTACAGAATAATTATTATTTGGCTCCAGCGACACTGGCTTTGGCTGGAGCGGCCATTGAGTTAATTGGTATGGAGGATCGGGAGTTTCGTTTGATGCATTTACTTCAAGACATTAAATCTGATTATGATTTTATCATTATCGACGGCCCACCATCCTTAGGCCTTTTAACTGTTAATAGTTTGGTGGCGGCCGATGAAATTTTAATACCAATTCAAAGTGAATATTATGCCCTGGAAGGCTTGAGCCAATTGCTGGAAACTATTTTTTTGATTCAAAATAACCTGAAGCCATCTTTAGGAATTATGGGAGCGGTAATCACTATGTTTGATAAACGGAATCGCTTATCGGAGTTGGTCAAGAATGAACTCAACCAATATTTTCCTAATCGAGTTTTTAATTCTATTATTCCTCGTAGTGTTCGTTTGGCTGAAGCTCCAAGTTATGGGCGGACGATACTTCAGTATGATCCAAAATCTAGCGGGGCTAAGGCTTATGAGGAGTTAGCTAAAGAAATTATTGCTTTAAAAAAATAATTATTAATATTTAAAAATATGCCTCAAGGATTAGGTCGGGGATTGTCATCGTTAATACCTAAAAAAATCAACAATAGTTATTCGGATTTTGATATTAAGGAGAATGAAGGTTTGGAAATATCTGATCGCAGTCGGATTATTTATATTGATCCATCCAAGATTGTCGCTAATCCCTATCAACCACGGAAAGATTTTTCTAGCGGTGCTTTAGATGATTTGATTAAATCAATTAAGGAGCATGGTATTATTCAACCATTAGTTGTTACTCGGAGCGAGAATGGCTATGAATTGATTGCTGGTGAAAGACGTTGGCGCAGTGCACAGTCTTTGGGATTGAAAGAGGTTCCGGTTATTGTCCGCGAAGCTAATCGCCAAAAGAAATTAGAGTTAGCTTTAATTGAAAATTTGCAACGAGAGAGTTTAAATCCGGTTGAAACTGCCATTGCTTACAATCAATTAATTAATGAATTTAATTTGACTCAGGAAGATGCCGCTTTGCGAGTGGGGAAGTCTCGTTCGGCCGTGGCCAATTCTCTTCGTTTATTACAACTTCCAGCCGAGGTGCAATTAGCGTTGATTGAGAAAAAAATTACTGAAGCTCATGCTAAATACCTATTAGGCCTGGAATCGCCAGCTAAGCAATTATCAGTTTTCAAGAAAATTATGCACCAGAATTTGTCGGTTCGCGACACTGATCAATTGATTAAAAATATTGGTGGAACAAAGGGCGCTCAGGTCAAATCAGATTATCGGGATCGTCCGCGCGAAGAAAAAATGTCTCATTTCTTTGGCGCCAAGGTTGAGATTAAAAGACAAAAACAAGGCGGTCAAATCATTATTAGTTTTGCCGGCGATGAAGATCTGGACGAAATCGTCAGAAAGATTTAGACTTAATTTTTACAATATTATTAGGTTAAAAAAGTCTGTAAATTTAATTTATAGACTTATTTAACTATTAAGACCAATTTCATGTCTTTTGTGCATTTGCATAATCATACCCACTATTCTTTGCTTGATGGCTTAACCAAGCCGGAGCAATTAGTGGCTCGAGCCAAAGAACAGGGCTCTCCAGCCGTGGCAATTACTGACCACGGGGTTATGTATGGTGTTATTGAATTTTATCAGAAATGTCAGAAGGCTGGGATCAAACCAATTATTGGTGTTGAAGCTTATCTAGCTCCCAATTCTCGCCATGACAAAAATACCAGAGATGATGCGCGTAATTTTCATTTATTATTATTGGCTAAAAATAATATTGGTTACAAGAATTTAATTAAATTAACCTCCTTAGCTCATTTGGAGGGTTTTTATTATAAGCCTCGGGTTGATTGGGAGCTATTACAGAAATACCATGAGGGCTTGATTGCTTGTACGGCTTGTTTGGGGGGAGAGATTCCACGTTTGATTACTGGTGGTAAATTGGATAGAGCGCGGGAGCGAATTATAGAGTATCGAGATCTTTTTGGACCAGATAGCTTTTATTTAGAGATCCAAGACCATCCAGAGCTTGAAGGTCAGGATAAAGTTAATCAACAATTAATTGCTTTTTCGAAAGAATTAGGAGTTCCGCTGGTAGCTACCAATGATTCCCATTATTTATATAAAGAGCATGAAGAAGCTCAGGATATTTTGCTTTGTTTGCAGAGCAAAAAGAAACTCGAAGATACTGATCGGATGAAAATGATGGGGTATGGAGATTATTCTATTCGCAGTAATGAGGAGATGATTCAGGCTTTTAAAGATGTGCCAGAAGCTGTTTCCAATACTTTAAAGATCGCCGAAATGTGCAATGTAGAAATTGAGTTGGGGAATATTCAATTGCCCCATTTTGAAGTGCCGGAAGGTTATGATGGTAATAGTTATTTGCGAGAATTATGTGAGAGGGGGCTCAAAAAACGTTATGGGTTAGTGGGAGACAAAGTGGTTGATGCTGATTTTTCTGAATTATCTTCTGATGATCTACAAAAGATTAGAACTAGAATGGATTATGAACTTGAAGTTGTCACTAAAATGGGCTGGCCTTCTTATTTCTTGATCGTGGCTGATTTTGTTAATTGGGCTAAAGATCGAAAAATAGTCGTTGGTCCGGGTCGTGGTAGCGCTGCTGGTTCATTGGTTTGCTATCTAACCGGAATTACTAATTTGGATCCTCTAAAATATGATTTGCTGTTTGAGCGCTTCTTAAATCCCGAGAGAATTTCAATGCCTGATATTGATTTGGATTTTGCCGATGTTCGTCGCTCAGAGGTTATTAAATACGTGGAAGAAAAATATGGTCAGGATCATGTGTCGCAAATTATTACCTTCGGAACTATGGCGGCTCGAGCGGCGGTTCGTGATGTTGGTCGAGTGTTAAACGAACCTTATGATTATTGTGATCGCCTAGCCAAGATGATCCCGATGTTTTATAAATTGGACCAAGCCTTAAACGAAGTTCCGGAGTTGAAAGACATTTATCAAAAAGAGCCGGCTGCCAAAAAGATATTAGATTATGCCAAAACTCTCGAGGGTGTGGCCCGTCATTCCTCAATGCATGCTTGCGGTGTTTTGATTACTAAAAATCCTCTAACTGATTATACTCCGATTCAATATGCTTCTTCTTCTGACAGGGATGTGGTTTCGCAATATTCACTTCATCCGGTTGAAGATTTGGGATTATTGAAAGTCGATTTTCTGGGACTGAAAAATTTAACTATTATTGAGTCGGCTTTGAGAATTATAAAGAATACTCGAGGTTTGGAAATTGATATTGATAAGATTCCTTTGGATGATTCAAAAACTTATTCTTTATTTCAAAATGGATCGACAACTGGAGTCTTTCAATTTGAAAGTTCTGGAATGAAGCGCTATTTGCGTGAATTGAAACCGAATGAATTTGAAGATATTATTGCCATGGTGGCTCTTTATCGTCCTGGTCCAATGGAGTGGATTCCGGAGTATATAGCCGGAAAACATAAAACAAAAAAGATAGTTTATTTACATCCTAAATTGGAACCGATTTTGGCTAAGACCTATGGTGTGGCTATTTATCAAGAGCAAATTATGCAGATTTCTCGGGAGCTTGCTGG
>JBAYNC010000061.1:0-6011 GCA_041679025.1 Patescibacteria group bacterium | reverse complement strand
GCATGAGACGCAAAACAAAAATTTTAAACTCATAAAAAAATAATCCCTTGTAAATTAGCAAAGTCTTTCTTTGCCAATTGAAACTAATTAACCAGCATTTGCCCGTGCTCGGTTTTTTTGTTTTGGCAAAGACTCTTAATTTCGTCGTCGCCTGTTTAGTTAGCGAAACAGGTTAATGATTCCTTTGGTGTAAACATAAGCGTGTTAGTTTGGTTTTAGCCCATTAGTGGCACTTGCCCCGTCGCTAGTGGCTATCTCTGTTCTTTAATTTCTCATTTTTGACCGTCCCCCCAAGCATTGTTTTTTACTTTTTTTCGGCGAGGCTTGTCCGCTCGCCGAAAAAATAAAAACAAGCTGGGGGGCGGTAAATGAGATTTTAGACAAAAGTAGTGTTCGTTCGCCGTGTGCCTCTATTAGACTTGACTATAGGCACACTTAACGCCGTTATAAACTCTATGGAAATTAAACCACGAGTTTATCGGCAAAGGCTGATAGAGTCGGGTGATTATGTTGAAATATATGATTATGAAAACTTCATTAAAATTAATCAAAAGAGAAAGCGAAGAAGAAATAAAACCAAGAGGCCTAAATTTATCGGCCCACCTACTTTTTTAGATGTGCTTTGCCGAGAAACAAAAAATGGTTTTTCTTTGAGACGAACTCGGTCAAATATTGTTAGGTTGGTAAATTCTAACCCTGACTTGAAAGTATTTATTACTTTAACCTTTGATAGCCATAAATTCGGGGATAGGCCGTTTACTGATTTCAAGGAATGTAATTTAATATTTTCTAATTTCATTAAACGGTTAAAGCGGAAATATCCTGATTTAAAATATCTGGCCGTGCCCGAATTTCAGAGCGACTATTATCACCGCACCAATATCCGAAAAGAATTTGGCGGTAATATTCATTATCACTTATTATCTAATTTGCCATTTATTGAAAACACAGAATTAGAGAAAATTTGGGGCTACGGATTTATTAAAATCAATAATATCCGACAGGTGTCTGCTGTCGGTCCGTATGTGGCTAAATATATTGGTAAAGAATTATTTGATGGTCGCTTAAATGGAAAGAAAAAACTGTTTTATTCTCGCAATCTTAATCGCTCTAAAATTATTATCACTTATTCTAAAGTTAAAGAATATCTCAACAACCTAAAATTACCTCTCAAGCTTTTGCACGAGACAACTTACAAGTCCGAATATATCGGCAGAGTTCGCTATCGACTCTATAAAAATAGTTAGCAATATCGTCTTTGATTCCTTTAGGTAAAACATAGGTGTAAAAAATATCTATGCTCGTAGAAAATAAATACATCACCGAATTCCAAGTAATTTACGAAAAGAATTATAATCAGAAAATTAGCTTTAAAGAAGCTCAAGAGCAATTAATAAAATTAATGAGATTAATGGAAATAATTTATCAACCGATAAGTAAAAAATCACTGGTCGAAGCCAGACAAAAACAAAAAATATTATTGGCTAGCTAGCCTTGAAAAAATAACTGATATTTGTTAAGTTAATAATGCTTACCCAACTAAATAATCAATACTCGAATTTTTTTAATATTTGCCCCCTGAAAGGGATGGTTCTACCAGCAAATATGACTTTCGAGTTATGTTTAGTTGGGTAAGCTAGGACCATCCCTTTTAGTTTACTAATTTTTAACATATGACCGAGAAAGAAACGCCAAAATATAAATATTTTGCCTATGTCCGTAAATCGACTGAGGGCGAAGAGCGACAGGCAATTTCTATTGAAAGCCAGAAAGATAAAGTCCGGCAATTTTTTAGTAATTTAGAAATTGTCGATATTCTAGAAGAAAAGCATTCGGCCTTTAAACCATACAATCGCCCCGTCTTTGAAGATATGATTAAACGCATTAGAAAGGGTGAAGCCCATGGAATTATCGCCTGGCACCCTGACCGCCTCTCTAGGAACGAAATAGACGCCTCTACGATAACTTATTTAGTCCGCACCGATGTCATTAGAGACCTAAAATTCAGCTCCTATAATTTTGATAATTCTCCCGAGGGAATAATGATGTTGCAACTGGCTTTATCGCAATCACAATACTCGTCTTCAAAATTAAGCCGAGATGTTAAACGTGGCTTAGAAAAGAAATTAGAAATGGGCTGGAAACCTGGCACTGCTCCCGAGGGCTATTTAAATAATAAAGCCGAGGAACAAGGCTTGAAAGATATTATTGTAAACAAAAAAAGTTTTGCTATGTTAAAAAAAGCTTTTGATTTATTTCTAACTGGCAATTATACAGTTTTCAAAGTTTGGAATATCTTAGTTTATAAATGGGGCTATAGAACCGTTAAAAGAAGACACAAGGGTAATAAACCGCTTGGCTGTAGCTCATTTTATCGAATGCTAACTAACCCATTTTACGCTGGCTATTTTAATTACAAAGGACAAACTTACAAAGGCAAACATAAACCGTTAATTACAATGGAGCAATATGACCGTATTCAAGAGTTATTAGGTCGCAAAACTCAACCTAGACCCCATAAAAAAGAGTTTGCTTTTACTGGCATGATTAAATGCGGTGAATGTGGTTGTTCTATAACCGCCGAACAGAAACGCAAAAAATTAAAAGGCACGGGCCAATTTAAAATCTTTGGCTATTATCATTGCTCTCATAAACGCAATACTGATAAATTTAGATGTTCGCAAAAAAGCATAGAAATAAATAATTTAGAAAATCAAATTACTGAAAAATTACTCCAATTCAAAATTGATGAAGATGTTAGAAATTTAGCTTTTAAAATTTTAGACGAAACCGATAACAAAACAAAAACTGACAAGCAAGACATCAAAGACGGTATTGTTGAAAATATTGCTAAATTAAAAATCGAAGCTGATAATTTAACAAAAATGCGATATCGAGATTTAATTAGCGATGAAGAGTTCGCAAAAAATAAAAAAGAAATTCAATCTAAGATTAGAAAACTCGAGAATGAATTAGAGTGTTCTGAAAATAATAAAACTAAAAGTTTGGAGCTGACAAAAGATGTTTTCGACTTCGCTTGTTATGCTTATGACGCTTTTCAAAAAGGTGATAAACAAACTAAAAAAGAGATTTTAGCTAGCCTAGGTTCGAACCAGCAAATTATTGATAAAACCTTAACGTTTTTGCCCTTTCCGTGGCTTTTACCGCTCAAACATTCTACTATACCGTCAAAGCCATTTTTAATGAGGTTAGAACCAGAGAAAACCCTTATAAACATTACACAAAAGAGGGCTTTCGCCCCCTCTGTTCTACCAGTGCACGGGGTGTAGGAATCGAACCCACGCTAGAGCGTTTGGAGTGCCCTGTACTGCCACTATACTAACCCCGCAAATATATTTTGACAGATAAGACTAGCAAGCTCATCCGCAGAAATAAGTAAATATTATTCCCCCAACAATTCAATGCTTTATACAATAATTATATCAAACTAAAAACCGCAACTATTTCCTTTTCTTCCCCCCACCCTTCTCCAGCTTTTTCTCTTCTTCTTTATTCACTAAAGCAATCTCTTGTGGGCTCAAACAATATTCCAATTCATAAATATGAAAAACAGTAATAGCGATTGAGATAATCAGTGGACCAAGAACTACACCCCAGAATCCAAAGAGAACAATACCACCAAAAATAGAAAAGAAAACAAAAACCGGATTAACATGAGCCTTACCCTGAATCATGTAGGTTCGAATCAGATTATCGGCATTACCAATAACAATTGCTCCCCACAACAAGATAAATATTCCTTGCCAAATTTGACCGGTTAACAATAGATAAAGGCCGGTTGGAACATAAATTAGAATTGAACCAACATATGGCAAAAGTGAAGTAAAACCAATCAAAATTCCGGGAAAGAAGGCTGGCAAACCAATAATCATATAACCAATAGCACCGACTAAGCCTTGAGCCATGGCCGTTACAAAGGTAGAAATAATTGTGGAATAACTGACGTCCTTAAACTTCTTAAACAAACGAAGATTATATTCATCTTTAAGAGGTGACCAAAGCATTAACTTCCGCATCATTCTCTCTCCGTCTCGAAAGAAAAAGAACATGGTAAAAACTATCAAGAATAAAGAGACAAAAAAGCTGGTTGTTTCTTTCAAAATAAAAGTAGCTACTCCCACCATCCAATCACTGGACCTCTTAACAATATCAATAATAAAATTCTTGAGGGTACTATTATCTAAACCAAAAACATCTAACTTCTGAAAATATTTATTCTGAATTATATCATTGTTCTGATAAAAAAATTGGACTGTATCGTTGTAAGCGACAACCGATTTTTTCCCGGCCATAATCATTACCTGAGACAAAGGAAAAATAATTAAAACAATAACCAAGAGACACATCACTAAGGCCGCAATATTACGATTGCCTCCCAAAAAACTCTTGATCTTGCTATATGGTCGATACAGAATGGAAACTAAAACTGCCGCGATAATAATCTCGATTAAAAACGGCGCAAAGACCAGATAACAAGCGACTAAAACAAAAACTACTAACAAGAGTAAAAACGGCTTGCTTAATTTGTTGTCCATATTTTTAGATTAATAGACATTGTTAATTATTACTTGGTTTCTTTGTGTAGAGTATGCTGACGGCAAACATTACAAAACTTTTTCATTTCCAATCTCTCCTTTAAAACCTTCTTATTCTTATGAGAATGATAATTAATAGTTTTGCACTCGGTGCATTCCAGCTTAATCATGTTGTCTTGCGACATAATCTCTGTTAACGCTAAAAACATAAAAAACCAAAGGTATCTATGATCTTAGTTGTTATATAAATTTATTATATCTCTAATATATAATATAGCCGACAGAAAGTCAATTTCTGGCCTATTTTTGACAATGAGGGCAAAAATGAGTTCCCCGACCAGCCACCTTGACCTTCTTTATCTCCCCACCGCATTTCAAACATTCTTCCTTCGACCTACCATAAACCTTGAGTTTAAGGGCAAAACTACCTTTCTGACCTTGAGCATCAAGATAATTGTTAAACGTTGTTCCACGGTGCTTAATAGCCCGCCTAATCAAAACCTCAATAACTCCGTAGAGAGTATCTATTTCTTTGAAAGAGAGGCTACTGGCCGTCCTCAGGGGCCTAATACCAGCAGCAAACAGAGCTTCATCAACATAAATATTACCTAGTCCAGAGATGAGTGATTGATCTAAAAGTAATGCCTTGATATTCTTCTTTCTTCCCTTCACTGCCAAACGAAAATTGGCCTTGGTAAAATTAGGAGACAAAGGCTCAATCCCATACTTTGATTTAATCCTCTCCAGCTCTAAAATCTCAACGATCTTCAGATAGCCAAAACGCCGTTGATCATTAAAAAACAAATGGCTACCATCAGAGAACACAAAATAAACCCGAGTTGACTTGTCAGGCAAATTAAAAATATTATGTTTCTTTAAACTATGACCACCAGCTACCAATCCTTGCTTAGACAGATAAATTAATTGACCGGTCATTTTGAGATGAACCAACAAAAAATTTTTTTGATCAGAAAGAGAAAAAATCAACAATTTTCCCACACGATCAATTCCAGTAAACGACTGACCGACTAAGTGAGTGACAAACTTCTTGGGAATAGAAAAAACAGTCTTGGCTGACAAGACTTTGACAGTTGTAATTTTCTTAGCCAAAATACGGCCAACCAAATCACGTCTAATGGTTTCCACTTCCGGTAATTCAGGCATAGTTACCTAGATTAAGTATAAGAGAATGCCAATGGCTATCAGAGCCAAAATCAAGACTCCAAAAATCTTTAGGAAACTTCGACCAACTTTGTTAGGATTAATTAAAACAGGCATATAAATAGGGTTAATATCTCTATTAAACCAAAAAAATCGAATTTGGTCAACAAAAATAAACTACCGAGCCCTTACGGACTCGGTATTTTTTATAACTCAAGCTTCGCTTGTCCGCTGTCTTCTTGGCCTTGATGCTGAATATACTTCTTGATCTGTTCTTCGTCCAAGCCCGCCGTT